>DAIEFO010000249.1 GCA_027325475.1 Desulfobacteraceae bacterium
GAGGTTGCTTACCACGATTACCCACAGCAGCAGATATCCGAATTGCGCTCCTGCCTGAATATTGGTGGCAAAATTGCCAGGATCGATATAGGCAACGCTGGCGATAAATGCCGGGCCCAGAAAAGGCAGCAGACGGGTCAGGCGGTTGGTCGTTTCCGGGTTGTCCAGAATATTCAGTGCTGCGCCTATCGTTCTGGAATCGGAACGCGTCCTGGGTTCATCCATTTTATCCGCAGGTATTGACATCTTGCCGGGCCTGTTGAACCAGAAGCTCGCAGACCAGATTTACCAGTCCCCAGATAGCATCTGCGGAAAGATGCTGGTCAATAGAGCGGTCAAAAAGAATGGTGAGTCTGGGTTTAAACTCGTCATCTCCCTTCCACAGCAGAAAATACAGGGGGATTTTGGGAAATGGCCTGAGCTTATAGGCAATATCCGCCATCTGAACCCGTATGCCGCTCAGTTTTTCCGCGGCGATGCGGAAGCCTTCGATATCGTATCCGAACTGCTCCAGTACCATGGCGGTTTTGAACTCATGGGGGCCTTGAAAGAACTGAGCATCTTTTAAGTCCTGGACAGCAATCACGTCATTGGCCAGCCAGCCCGGTTTCACCTGAAGCAGATAAGCCAGCGTCAGAAGCTCCAGCAGCGGATGATCTACAGGCTGCCACACGCCATTCTCTTTTAAAAAACATTGGCGCAGCGCCGGGCGGACCTGTATTTCGGTGTCGAGAAAATCCATCGTCAGCGATTCCGGATTTTCCTGCCGCGCCAGAGCAATATCGCAGAGATTTGCCAGATTTTTTTGTGAGAGATTTTCCCAGAATTCGAGTGGAACGATAATTCTCTGAGACGGAATGGCCGCGGAATCCTGATGCTGATCACGGCGTCTGCGCTGCATGTCCAGATATCCCTGACTGAAGGGATAGGGGCCGCGAGAAAAGCTTTCGCAGGGAAAGGCATGACAGTCCCGCATGCAATAAGCGATCTGGTTCGCCTTGGCGCAGGCCAGAATAGGGCAGGGCTGTCCGAACAGATGCTCCTGAACCCGAATTTTATGATCTGCTTCCGGACTGAGGCCGGAACCACAGGTAGAGCAGACGCCCATGACCTGAAGTCTGCACACATTACAGTTGATTCCACAGGCGGCGGTTGTCATATGTCGATATCCTTCCCGATATTCCGATCAACGGTTCAATTCGGAGATTTCATCTGCTGAGGCAGCGCCGGAGCGGGCTGGGCTTGAGGCAGTGGCGGTGATGGCGCAGGCGTTGCTGACTGAGATTCCTGAACCGCCTGGGGGAATCGTTGATCGACCCGGACGTTTTCAGCCTTTATTCGTTCGGTCATGGTTTTGAAAGCCTCTTCCAGAGACTTTTCCATGACAACCACCTGTCCTTGCGTCATAATGAGCCGTTTCAGTTCTGGAATTTTCAGATCCGTTGAAGACTTGAGGTAAACGGGCTGAATATAAATGAGCATTTTGCCGATGGGGAAAATGATCATATTTCCCCGTGCGACCTGAGAACCTGCTTGATCCCACAGGCTGAGCTGCTGCGCGATCGTTGGGTCTTCATTGATGAGAGAGTGTATCTGCGCCGGCCCGTAAACCAGTTGCCCCTTCGGAAAACTGTAAACAATGAGCTTGCCGTAGCTGTCCTGATCGGAGCCTGCAATCGCCAAAGCCCTGAGGTTATCCCGGCCTTTGGGCATAATCGGAGAAACCAGCAGGAAGTCAAAACGATCCGGTTCGATCATATCGAGCGTCAGATAGTAGGACCGGTTAGCCTTTTGCTTTTCAGATGCAAACGCAGGGACGCCGACATCCCAGGCATCTTCCTGCTGGTAAAAAACGGCAGGATCCGTTTGATGGTATTTGGCGTAAATGGCCATCTGAATATCAAAAATATCCTGCGGGTATCGCACCTGAGAACGAATTTCCGGAGGCATCTGGCTTTCGTCCTTGAAAAGACCGGGGTACATGCGTCGATACGCATTGACAATCGGATCCTTGGGGTCGGCGATGTAATAGTCCACCTTGCCGTCATAGGCGTTGATTACTATTTTCACCGAATCCCGAATATAGTTGATACTTCCGGGGCCCGTTCCATAAGACTCGGCGTCGGGGAAATATCGGGACGTGGTATAGGCGTCCTGAATCCAGTAAAGGTTGCTTTTCGTTACCACCGCATAGGGGTCATGATCCAGCGGCAAAAACGGTGTCAGGGTGCGAACGCGATCCTGAATGTTTCGAATGAAAAGGATTCTGCTGTTTTCATTTGTCTTGGTCGTAAAGAAAATATTCCAATCCTTCAGATAGTACGCAAACATGAGCTTTCTGAAAGCGGAATTAATCATAACGCCGCAATTGCCGTTGTAGCTTTCCGTGACATTGGCATCGCCCTGAGGATAGCCGAATTCGCCGGCATTATTCGGTACGATGACATAGGGATAGTTCCGCAGCATACCGAAATAGACTCCCGGCTGTTTGACCGTGAAGCCAAAATCTGATTTCAGTGGAATCCCTTTTAAAAACCAGGTCATCGGTTCACCGCCGCCCTGAGCGGCGGGTGTCATAACAGCGCCGTACCCATGAGTATAGACCAGGTGATCGTTTACCCAGTTACGGGCGCCTTTAGGCAGTTCATCCGTATTCATTTCCCGGATGGCCAGAAAAACCTGCTGATTGTTGCCCATGACATTGTAGTGGCTGACGTCAACATGGGTAAAGTCATAATAGGTGCGCAGCTCCTGCAACTGGCCGTAAACATCGTGCAGCAGCTTACCGTCCCAGACAGGAATATTTCGGAAAATTCCCTGAACCTTTTTCTCATCAATTCCCTCTGGAGTCAAAGCCGGCGTAACTTTTCGAGTTTCAACGTTTTTTAGATTGTAAGCCGACAATGTGGCGTCGATATTGTTGCGGATATAGGGTTCCTGCCTGGAAATCGCATTGGGATTGACCCAGTAATCATTCACCCATTTGGGAAGCATTGCAGAATAGCGTCCCGCCAACGCCAGCGCGAACAGAATCACAGAAACAATCAGGGTTTTCAAGCCCTTTCGTTTCTGGATAAAAAGCACCGAAGCAACGGAAATAACGAACAGCAGCACAATGCACGCGTCGATAAATGGCAGTATCACGCGCATTTCAGCGTATCCGGGACCTGAAAAAAGCGGCTCGTAGCGAGATGTATAGAGCAGTTCATAACGCTGGAGAAAAAATTTCCATATGACGATGGCAAAAACGGAAAAAAACAGGAAAAAAACGTGAATTCTGGCGCCTTTATGAATTCCGCGATCCTGCGCCTTGAGAACGCGGTGTTCCAGCCAGTAAAGAAACAGGACGCCGATCAGCAAAATGGCAAAGGAGATAAGAATTCGTTTTTGCAGCAAGATATAGATCGGAAACGAAAACAGGTAATAACTGATATCCTTCCCGTAAACAGGGTCCATGATGCCGGATTGGGGCCCAAAAACGTACAGGAGAAAGGATTCCCACTGCTCGAAAACCGGCAATGCGATCACAATCCCAAGTACCAGGGACAATGGTGTATAAACACGCATGGACCCGGTGCGAAACATTCGCAATACTTTCCGGTAGGATTCTTTGGACGAGGTCTTCGAATCATCCGTCGGTGGGCGTGAAGCGCCCAGATACCGCGATGCGATCCAGAAATTGAAAAAGAAAATGCCGAAAAACAGCG
>DAIEFO010000024.1 GCA_027325475.1 Desulfobacteraceae bacterium
TTCAGGCTGTAGAACAGCAGCCCATCATCGCGCTGCAGAAGCAGGAAGCGGCGTATCAGGTGGAGTTGTCTTCTTACAGCACGCTCCAGGGAAATCTGACCGATTTGCAGAGTGCGGTCACCAATCTGGCATCCAAAGACAATGTAACCAGCAGCAGCGCAACTTCCAGCAACACCAGTTTATTAACCGCAACAGCCACGACAGCGACGACCGCCGGATCATATTCTATCACTATCAATGCACTGGCAGCCGCTCAAAAGCTGAACAGTACGGCATTTACCGGTACTGAAGCTGTGGGCGCAGGAACCATTCACCTGAAGGTGGGCAGCAACACGGCCAAGGATATTGCAGTGAGTTCCACAGACACGATTACGAATGTGGCCAATTCGATTAATAACGCTAATGCGGGGGTAACCGCCAATGTGGTTTATGACGGCGCCAGCTACTATCTGATGTTAACGAGCCAGAATACCGGCACCGCCAATGCGATCAGCCTCACAGTAACCGAATCCGGCACCACATCTTCTACGGATCCGCTGAACCAGGATACCACCGGACTGTCGCGGCTGGTCTATGACGATACGTCCAAAATTCACAATCTTACCCAGCAGCAGGCCGCAGCCGATGCCAACATCTCTGTGGACGGCATTACCGGCATCAAGCGGTCTTCCAACACGATCAGCGATGTGATCAGCGGGGTGACGCTGAATCTGCAGGGAGCCAACACCAGCACTCCCGTAACGTTGACGGTGCAGCAGGATTACACGCTGTTAAATACGCGTGTGAATGCGTTTGTCACGGCCTATAACTCACTGGTGGACACCCTGAACAGCCAGCAGAGTTACGATGCGTCCACCCAGACGGCCGGAACGCTGTTCGGAGATTCCACCACCAGTATGATTCAGAGCCAAATCACGAATACAGCTCTGAATGCCGTGTCAGGGTTGGCATCCGGGTTCAGCACGCTGGCGGATATGGGAATTACTCAGGCGACACCGGATGATCCCACAAAACTCAGCAAGCTGCAGTTTAACTCTGCGACGCTGTCATCCAAGCTGAGCAGCAACCCGACGGCAGTGGCCACTTTTTTTACATCGACAAGCACGACATCCACTTCAGGGACCACCACGGGAACGCAGGGCTTCAGTGCTACGATGTCCGGTGTGCTGAGTAATATTCTGGATTCCACAAGCGGTTTGTTGACCACTCGTACGAAGGGCATTCAAAGCACGCTGACCAGCATGGATCAGGAAATCAGTGACATGACGACGCGCCTGAACGCGAATCAGACACGGCTTCAGACACAGTTTTCAGCGCTTGAGGTCATTTTGAGCAATTACAAAAATACCGCCAGTTCTTTGACCACGCAACTGGCTCAGCTCCAGAGTAACTGGTCAAGCAGCAGCAGTAGTAGTAAATAGAAGCGGGAATGGCGCCGGATTATAAAGGGCCGCACAACCGCATGGAATCTGGTTTGTCTTTCGGCAATAAGGCAGATTCCAGTGATCATGAAATTGCAGAGGAGAAAAATCCATGGCATATGCAGGTTACAGCGCTTACAGCCGGATCGCCAATACGATTGACAGCAAGGAAATTATGCTGATAAAGCTTCTGGAAGGGACGGTACGGCACATTCAATCTGCCAGACGCGGGCTTGAGGCGGGAGACCCCAAGATAAAGGGAGAAAATATCTGCAGAGCGGTTGCCATTATCACTGAGTTGGACAACGCGCTGGACAGGGATATGGGAATTAAACTGGTGGAAAACCTTTCTGCACTGTACCGGTATATTCTGGAACGTCTGACGGTGGCCAATTTGAAAAACGACGACACCGCGCTTCAGGAAGTTGAAAAACTCATGGCGACCATTCGGGATGGATTTCAGGGCGCATTGGCCCAGCAGCAGAAGGCTTCTGCTGCGAACAACACAGCGTTTTCGGATGCCTCCGGTTTAAAGAAAGGATTCTCCATTGCCGCTTAGCAATCATGAAACCATATTGCATCATCTGTCGCTGACGGCGGATCGGGCCATGGATGCGCTGCAGCAGATGGATATAAAGACGCTGGAGCTGTTGTCTCAGGAACAGACTGCGTTAATGCGCGAACTGGATGCCCTGGAGCAGATCACGGATAAGACGCTGGAAAAACGGCTTCACACGCTTTTAGGCCGGATACGGGAAGTTGAAATGGCTATCGAGGCGCGGCAGCATGAGATTGTCATGTCATTGAAACGGATCGCCGATGGCCGAAAAATGCTTCACGCTTATGGCAGGTAAAATGTTCTTGCAGATATAGGGGGTACTATGGAATTGTTACAATCCGTAAAAGTTCAGAAACTGCAAACCGGTTTTGTGGATACGAATTCTCTGGGATATCCTCCCACGGCGCAGCCGCAGAGTACCCCTGAGGTGGATCCGGTTCAACCGTCGGATCAGATCGATCTGAAAAATCAGGACCAGCTTAAACGCCAGGATCAGGGGCAGCAGCAGTCTGCAAAATCTGACTCTGCACTGACGGCCATGCTGAAAGATTTCCAGAACAAGGTCAGTCAGATGCAATATATTGAACTGGAATTTACCCAGTACAAGGAGACTGGCCGGATGATGGTGAAAGTTATCGATAAAGACACCGGAAAAGTGATTCGCGAAATTCCGGATCAGGAATTTCTGGATCTGGCGGCCAAAATGGATAAAATGATCGGGATACTGTTTGATAAAAAAGTATAGCTTGTGAGTATCCATTGATAATCCCGCCTGTTTTTATCTTGATATCGAATTGTCATCATGATAATTCTCCTATCATATTTCCTGCCGTTTTTCCCTGAAGACGTCTCTTTAAAATTTCATATGCACATGCGTAATGCCGTACTCTGGAAGAGAATTCGATGGGATGTTTTTCAGGCAGCAGAATGGCTTTTTCGCTGGACGTTATGCGTCAGAGAAGGAAATCTGGAGGATGGAACCAATACGGGTGCTGGTGGTGGATGATGAGCTGTTTGTCGGAGACCTGATGCAGGAATATCTGACGCTGAGCGGATATTCGGTGACAACAGCCTCAAACGGGAAAGACGCTTTGGCGGCTTTTTCAGAAATCAAGCCCCATATTGTGGTTTTAGATATCCGGATGCCGGGAATGAGCGGAATGGAAGTGCTTAGAACCATTAAACAAAACAGCCCTGAAACAGGAGTGGTTATGCTGTCCGCTTATGGAGATCCGGAAACCATTGTCGAAGCCCTGGGCGCCGGCGCGGATCATTATCTCCAGAAACCCGTCAATCTGAAGCATCTGGTGGAAACACTGGCGCTGCTCCATCTCCAACCGAAATGATGCAGGTTCTTTTATGTATAAAATTGAACTGGACAAAGCTGTGCCCGGAATGACGGTGGCCAAATCTGTTTTCACGATTCAAGACGCGCTGCTGATCAAGTCCAATATCCAACTGACCGAAAAAAATATCTATATGCTGAAATCATGGGGGGTCCGTGAGCTTTGGGTGGATGGAACCGCTCAAGATGGCGCCGCCGTTCAGGTGGATACCGAGACGGCACTCAGGGATACCATTGACGAATCACTGCGGATAAAATTTTCAGAAACGCTCCCGAATCCGGTCATGGAAGAGATCATGCGGGTTGCCGGAAATCTTTTGGAAAAACGCCTGCAACAAAAAGAAAAATAATATGGCGCCCAGAAATATCAAACGCATCATCGATCAGATCGATGACTTGCCAACCCTTCCCCGAACCGTTCTCAAAATTACGGAGCTGGTCAACAATCCTAAATCTTCCGCACGGGATCTGGCCAGCGTCATTACCGACGATCAGGTGCTGACAGCCCGCCTTTTAAAGCTGGTCAACTCATCATTTTACGGGTTCCCTCAGAAAATTTCTACGATTACAGGCGCTATTGTGCTGCTGGGCTTTGACGCTATCCGCAACCTGCTGCTGACGACATCGGTTTTCGACATGTTTTCAAGCCGGTATAAAGACCAGCGCGCCATTCAGGAACGGTTCTGGGATCATTCCCTGGGGTGTGCCATCGGCGCCAAAGTTATCGGATCTTATCTGAGGTATGAAAAGGTCGAGGAGCTGTTTGTTTCCGGGCTGCTTCACGATATCGGCAAGATTGTGGAGATGCTGTTTCTACCCGATGACTTCATCAATGTCATGGCGCTGGCAAAACGGCAGAACTCCCTGATTATCGCAGCCGAAAACGAGGTGTTGGGGTTTACCCATCCGGATGTCGGAAAGCTGTTGTCGGAAAAATGGAATCTGCCTCTAAAGTTGATGAATATTCTGGAATATCATCATCAGCCGGAGCTGGCAGGCAGGTTCGTCAGAGAGACGTCCATTATCCATCTGGCGGATATTCTGGCCCGGGCTATCGATATGGGATCCGGCGGCGATAACAAGATACCTGCCCTGAACCCGGAGGGATGGATGTCCCTGAACCTGAAATTGAATATGCTGGAGCCCATTGTACAGGAGATCGAACGGGAATTTCAGGATATCAACTGGGTGGTTACCGGAAAAATATAGCTGCTTGCAGAAGCTGGAAGAGTGAGGGCTGCCCTCTGAAACCATGAAACAAACGAAATATTGATTGATTGTCCACGTGATATGATAACCGACGATTCTGAAAAAAATATTGCCCAGATTGAAAAGGGGTATCAGGCGGTTCTGGAATTTATCGACCAGATGGAGGAGATATCTCAGCTTCAGGATAGGGTTGATATTACTGCGAATATCAATCAGATTTGGAAAGTTTTTTTCAATGAAATCCGAAATTCGATTAAAATGGAAGCATGCGCTTTATTCATGGTGGATGAACAAAGCCATGAATTCGTGTTGAAAAGTGCGTCTCCCTCATCCATGAGCTTTGTCTGTCAAAGCGAGCTGGAGCATCAGATCGAATGCGGGATGTTTTCCTGGATCATTCGACGCCGAAAACCTGCACTGGTGCCCTCTTTAGCGCTCAAAAGCAACAAAACCATTATCATGCTTCCTCTGGTTACGGCCAAGCGCACACTGGGCATGGTGTTCATCGTGACCGGCATCGAAGAAAGCGCCATTACTCAGGAAAACATGAAGCTTCTGGCCATGCTGGCCAAACAATGCTCCCTGGTAATGGAAAATTCCCTGTTATATGATCGGCTGAAAAAAGATCACGAGTCGCTTCAAAGGGCGCAAAAACAAGTTCTCCAGGCGGAAAAACTGGCGTCCATCGGCAGGCTGACAACCGGTGCGTCTCATGAAATCCTGAATCCGCTGAACATCCTGTCCGGATATATTCAACTGCTGGCAATGAAAGAGGGAATAGATGAACGTACGACACGGTACCTGTCCATCATGTCTGAACAGACCGAGCGAATATCACGAATTGTCAACGGGCTGTATCAGTTTTCCCAGACATCCGGCGCCAGTATGGGGAAGGTGCACATCAATGCGCTGATACAAAAAGTATTTCAACTGTTCGAGCATGAACACCGCTACGATCATATTCATAATGTGTTGGATCTTCAGGAAGACTTGCCGCCGATTGAAGGAAACGCGGACAGTCTGACCCAGGTCATGTTTACGCTGCTGTCCAATGCCAGAGACGCGATGCCGCGGGGCGGGGAACTGAATGTTTCAACGCGAAAGATGCCTTCCGGCAGCTCCGATTCGGGGTGGATTGAAATTATATGCCGGGATACCGGGCATGGAATTCCTGAAGATGTGATTGACAAAATTTTTGATCCGTTTTTTACTACGAAAACACTGAAAAACGGTACCGGGCTGGGGCTTTCCATCAGTTATGGCATTATCCAGAATCATGGCGGAACCATCCGGGTGGACAGCAAGGCGAACGAGGGTACGACAGTTGTCATACGTCTGCCGTGTCGGTGACGGCGGATGCTGATATTTTTTTGAGTTATGTTCTTTGGAGGCCTCCCGGATTTCAATTTCGATGCGGCCATCTCAATCTCTCCTGAAATATATTATTTTTTTTATGAGGAAGGCTTATGAGCGATATTAACAAGCTGGACCTGATCGGATTTGCCATCAATTCAACACGGGATGTGTTTCAGACGATGCTGTCGATGAAGCTGAATGTGATCGAAAGCCGGCTGCCGATGAAATCCCCCAACAAGATTGTCGGTTGCGTCAGCTTTGCCGGTGATGTCATGGGAAATATCTGTGTGCATGTGCCGACACCGTTTGCCCGAGTCATGACCGCCGCCATGCTGGGAATGGAGCTTGACGAGGTCGAGGACGAGGGAGAAATCAGCGACGTGATCGGCGAAGTCAGCAACATGATCGGAGGCGATTTGAAATCGCGTCTCTGCGATGCGGGATTCCCCTGCCAACTTTCAATTCCCAGCATCACGCGGGGTAATGATTTTGTCATCGAATCCAAAGGCTGGATGCGGCATGAAAGATTTGCATTTCAGCAGGAGGGGCATTTGGCGATGGTGGAAGTTTTTATCAAGACCGTCAACTGATTTCTGGTATGGATACAAAAGTCAGCAAAACAAACTCAAGTTTTTGAGCGGATATGGAGGAAGAATTTTATGGCATTGAAAGTACTTGCCGTTGATGACAGCAAAACCATTCGAAAAATTGTAGCCAAGGCATTTTCTGCGTACGACTGTGTGGTTACCGAGGCGGAAAACGGCGTAGAAGGACTCTCTGTTGCGACTCGAGACAAGCCTGATCTGATTGTGCTGGACATTACCATGCCGGTAATGAATGGCATCGAGATGCTTTCAAAACTGAAAGGGCAACCGGAGCTGAAAGATATTCCGGTGATTATGCTGACAGCCGAGTCCGGCAAGGACAACGTCATGCAGATCGTCAAGATGGGCGTGAAAGACTATATCGTCAAACCGTTTAAAGGTGAACAATTGATTGAAAGGGTGACGAAGCTTTTTACCCTTGAACCCAAAGGCACCACTGCTGTCAATGAGTTTTCCAGCCCCTTCTTTTCTATTTATGATGACATCCAGGTGTTGACACTGCCCGAAAAAGCGAACAGATCGACTGTTGCGGAAATTGAAGGCAACTTCGGTATGGCCGTCAAATCCATGGCCACCAAAGGTCTCTCCCGTTTTATTCTGGATGCCAAAAAAACCAAAGAAATAAATATGCTGATCGTTAAACTGATTACATCTATTGTTCAGGCTTGCGAAAAGAACAGAATTCATCTGCGCTTTGTGGGGTCTGCGGAGCTGGAGACCGAATTAAAAGGATTTGAGGAAACCAGCGGTTTTGCGATTCATCCTTCCGTGGCGGATGCCAAAGCCACGTTCTGAATGTTACTGCATTATTACGCACCAATGCTGGGCGCCTCAGAGCGGGCGCCCTTGTGCGTTGTCACATGATTCCTCCTTTTTTAAATCCCGCCCTTGTTGTGTCTTTCATTTCAGAGATACATCCTGTTTTGCAAAATGCGATTTGCAGAATGCAAATAAAAATATCTATTTGTAACTGTTCATAATATCCTCTAAATCATTGGATAGCGTCTTATGATTACAAACGTGTTTTAGCTTTTTGCGAAAGCGCAGAGCCTTTATGGTTGTGAGCTGGTTTTATGATTTTCATATAACACTCCGTTATTATAAAAATCATGCGCAGAAGAATGCGGCCTGAAGTACGTGGCATCTTTTTTGCTTAGAGGGAGAGCAAAGAGTTTTCCGTTCAGATGGCGTTTACTTCTACAACCAGGGAGGCATATTGTGAATAATCTAGCGATAGACAATTCCGCTGCCATGAATGAGATGGATTTCTGTTCTGTACAGATACAATCTGACATCGAATCAGCGTTGCCAGTTTCATTCTGCAATATTATCGGCCAAAGCCAGTGCATGCAGGATATATTTCGCATCATTGAGAAAGTGGCTGACAGCGACAGCACCATTATCATTCAGGGAGAGACCGGAACAGGAAAAGGGCTGGTCGCCAGGGCTATTCATGATAAATCCCATCGCCGGGATAAACCCTTCGTTCAAATAAACTGCGGCGCCATTCCTGAAAATCTCCTGGAAAGCGAGCTGTTCGGCCATGTGAAAGGCGCTTTTACGGGTGCTGTTACGGCCAAACCCGGAAAGTTTGAACTGGCCGATGGCGGCACCATATTTCTGGATGAAATCGGAGATATGAGCCATGATCTTCAGGTAAAACTTCTGAAAGTGCTGGAAGAAAGTACGTTTGAACGAGTCGGCGGGTGTCAGTCCATCACTTCCGATGTCCGGGTAATTGCCGCAACACACCGGGATCTGGAAGCCGCCATCGAAAATGGCACATTCAGAGAAGATCTGTATTACCGTCTTTTCGTCATTCCAATCATGCTGCCGTCATTACGGGAGCGTAAATCCGATATCTCCCTTCTTATCCGTCATTTTCTGGCACAGTTGAATACATCAAAGCATACTCAGGTTTCCGGAATATCCGCAAAAACCGTAGAACTGATGACCGCATATTCCTGGCCCGGCAATGTACGCGAATTGAGAAACATGATGGAGCGCATGGTGGTATTGACCCGAGAGGGAGAAATTTATCCCCGGGACCTGCCGCTGAAACTTAGAACCGGTTCAGAGCCGGAAATTCCCGTTGCGGTTCCTGATGTCGCCATATCTGATGAAGGAATGTGTCTGAACACAGCGGTCAATGAGTTTGAAAAGGCTTTAATCTGCAAGTCTATGGAAATCAGTAACGGCGTCAAGAAAAATGCAGCCAAACTGTTGAATATCAAGCGTACAACCTTGATTGAAAAAATCAAGCGTCATCATCTTGAAGAAAGTTTCTCAGTATAACTAATGATGATTTCGTAAACGGGCATGGCGGTATCCACCGCCTCCCGCCGTTTTCCTGCACAGTTTCCCTCCCGATGCGTTAGTCCCCAAACATATCCTCTGTCAGTTCCATCAGGGTTTCCTGTAAATGCTGATCGTCGGACAGAGGCAGGCAAATGGCTGTTCGACAGGCTTCCACAACAGATACACCATGTTGAATCAGCTTGCCTGCGTAAATCAATAAACGTGTGCTGGCGCCTTCAGTGAGCCCGTGTTCGCGGATATTGCGGATTTTTCTCGCAAATTGCACCAGTTTGAGTGACAGGTCAAATGTCAGACCACTTTCCCGGGATACAATGTCTGCTTCCTTTTCGGAAGCCGGATACTGAAATTCCAGAGCGACAAATCGCTGACGGGTGCTTTGTTTGAGGTCTTTCAAGACAGACTGATATCCGGGATTGTACGAAACCACCATTAAAAAATCCGGGTGCGCCTGAATGCTTTCCCCTTTTTTGTCGATATGAAGCGTTCTGCGACTGTCTGTCAGCGGATGGATTACCACCGTAGTGTCTTTTCTGGCTTCGACAATTTCATCCAGATAACAAATGGCGCCGATACGCACCGCGCGTGTCAGAGGGCCATCCATCCATACGGTTTGATCGTTCATCAGCAGATAGCGGCCGATCAGATCTGATGCAAACAAATCTTCATGGCAGGCGACCGTGACCAATGGACGTTTCAGCCGGTGAGCCATGTATTCCACGAAACGGGTTTTCCCGCATCCGGTCGGACCTTTCAGAATGACCGGGAGTCTGGCGCTGTAAGCGGCTTCAAACAGGGAAACTTCATTGCCTGAGGCAAGGTAAAATGGCTCTGAAGGCACGGCGGCGATGTCATCGCTGCCGACAGAAGGTGAAGCGGTCGTCATGTGTAAAACAGCTCCTTATGCGGGGAAACGGTTTTCATCTTGCATTTAAAAACGCAATGGTTATATCATTACGCCACCCGCAGTATCAACCCAAAACCCACGCAAGAGGCCCTGGAATAGTTTCCTTAAACGATAGGGTAAAGGAGATGTTATGCCAGAAGAACTTCCCGGAAAAGTGTTCACCAGATCTTTTGTTAAAACCATTCTCAGGCGGATACTGGCTTTTGTGACAGTGCTGGGCGTGCTGTACGGTTTTTCAGCGCTGGTTTATGCCACAAAAGCCATCTATAAGGTCCGGAAAAATTATGCGGTGGTGCTGGAACGCTTTGGCGGACAGCGAGAAGCCATTACCAGTATCGGATGGCATATCCGGCTGCCGTATTTCACCCGGATCGAGCAGGAAATTCCCCTGATGAATCAGACCCTGTATCTGGGGGGAAGTTCGCAACCCATAAGAATTATTTCCAAAGAAAATCTGGCGCTCTGGGCATCGGCTGTGATGACATACCGGATCCGCGATCTGAAAACCTGGGCTATCGAGAACCTGAATCCGCAGCAGCTTCTTCAGGGAGACTATGACGGCGTTGTCAAAGATATCCTTCAGGCCCATGGGGTGAACCAGCTTATCGGTGACCGTGAAAAAATCAAGGACGATATTTTTATGGCCCTGAAATCCAGGCCCATCAATGAAGGTGGATCGACGCTTGAAAAGAAATACGGAATTGATGTGGTCAGTTTCGTGCTCAATGAAACCCGCTTTGGTGATAAACTCATCGAGGCTACGGAAGAAAAAAAGAAGCGGGAGCTGCTTGCGGAAGCCGACAATTATGCGGCGGATCAGGAAGCCAGCCGGATTAAAAAGCTTTATGCAGCGTATCTGGAAAGCATCCAGGCCCTTCAGCATGCCTTAGGCAGGCCCGACGGCTCCACAGATACTGCGCTGCTTCAATTTTTGACCCAGCAGAAATGGGCCACTGCCTATGAAAAAAACACAGAAGGCCGCAATACCGTCGTGATTCAGAATACCCAGACACCGCCGGCGATCAGCCTCCCAGCGCCTGCACCGTCACCGGCGCCTGCTCATGGAAACACCACCGGAGCCCGCTAATGGCAAAAAGATTTACTAAGGAAATCAAATATATCCGTCTTCCTGAAAGGCGGATTCTCGAAATCCGGCAACTGGTGGCGTCCTGGCCATATGAAACCAAGGCGTTTATGAGGGCCCGGCTGAATCAGTACAGTCCGTCGTCGGGTTGGCTCAATACCCTGCTGGACAGTTTTCTGTCCATTGTTTTTCCGGCTCAGGAACGACATTTCAGGATTCTGAAAGATCCGGATATCCTGACGGACTGGCAGCGCCGTTTTGAAATCTCCGGAAAAACCAATCCGCAGCAGGCATGGAACAAGATACTGGAAAAAGAGGTGTCTGCCAGGGACTATACCTATCTTCTGTCGCTTCTGAACAAGGAACTCAGCGATGTTCATGTGCCGGTGGAGCTTACCGCCCTGTTTGAAAAAATTTACAGGGCCCATATCCGCAAAGAATACCTGTCGGACACTTCGGTGCCCAAGGCGCCTCTGATTCTCTTTGTGGGACCAAGCGGCAGCGGAAAAACTTCTACGGTACGTCAGACACTGGAACAGGTTATTTTTGTCAATGAGGTTCAGCCGGAAGTGGATTTGGAGCAAAAGAAAGAAGAAGTCCTGTCCAACGAACCGTTCTGGAGAACCATCGATCAGGTGGATCCCACATTGGCTGCGGAAATTGCAAGACGCAAGAAGCTTGCATTCAATAAATCGCTGTCTAAAATGCCGCTGATCAACCGGATACTGAAAAAACGGATCAGCCGAAGCCTTTCTCAGCTTGAAGAGCAGGGGGTTTGGGTGGATTACGCCATGATCACCCCCAACGATTATCAGACGTCTCTTGCCGGCGAGCCTGGCAATTATTTTAAAAAAGCGCTGGGCGATCCGCGGAAAACGAGTATCCGTCATGTGGAGGAAGCGCACAGCGCTTTTGGAAAAACCGATGGAAAAGATACGGGGCCGGAGCGTCAGCAGCGGACGCTCATTGATACCGCCAATATCGTTCTGGATGAAATCATCAATGGCCAGAGAGACTGCCTTCTGATTGCAACGACAGACCAGCCTGAGCGGTTTGATCAGGCGATTTATCGCCGTTTCGTCGAAAAAGGAAAGATCGTTGACCTGTCGGAATTCTGGAAAAATCCTGAGAACCTTTATGAAGTGGTTCGTCTGGAGCTTCTGCGCAACGATGTGGTGGTAACGGAGTCCCCGGATGGTGTGTGTCTGCACAATGCCCGCTGCATCGCCCCGGAGCGGGTGCGCATTGCGGTCGAGAAAATATTCGTTATTTTTCAGGAAAGAACCCTGAAAATAACACCTGCGTATGTCCGCAAACTGGTGCATTCCATTATCGAAATTCAGGGCGGGTTTACCTCTGAATATTTAGATGACGCCATGCTGGTACGAAGAGCCTTTGAACTGGTGGCTAAGAACGCTTTCGGAGATCTGTTTGAAAAAGTGGTGGATCGCATGGACCGCCATGTGCGCTGGGATGAATATGTGGGAAAAGTCAAAGACGTTTTTTCGGAAATGGCCAATAATTGCCTGTATTACAGCGTCAGTGAAGAAAAAGGCGTTGTGTTGAACGGTCCTCCGGGAAGCGGTAAGACATTTCTGGTCAGAGCATGGCTGAGTGAAAACAGCGATATTCATGATATCGCCACCAGCGCCTCTGCACTGCAAGACCCAGTGAATCCCTGGGAAGGGGCGGCGGAAAATCTGGAAAAAGTGTATGATATCGCCAAAATGATTGCGCCCTGCCTGGTATTTTTTGATGAAGGAGATTCTCTGGCGCCCCGCCGCGGTGCTTCCGGCGGTTCACCTTCCGACAAACTGACCAACAAGTTCTTGAGCCTGATAGACGGTGAGATTCCCATGAACCGGGTGTTTACGGCGTTGACCACCAATCGGCTCGATATTCTGGATCCCGCGCTGGTGCGTTCCAAACGTCTGAAGGTGATGGAGATTTCAGGTCATTTGCGCCGCAAGGACATTACGGATATTATCCAACAGACATTGAAGCATGTGCCACTGTCGCCGGAGCTTTCGGTAGAGGCCATCGTCGAGGCGGCCAAGGGCATATGCAACACGCCGGCAGACTATTCGGCGTTTGTGGAGAAAGCCCGTTCACTCCGCGGCACGGAATATGAGGTGCTTCAACGGATACGTGAACTTGCCCAGTCCAGTGACGATATCAGAGATAAATTTGTCAAATTCAATTTTAAGTCGCTGATGGGCATACTGGATGCGGTGGATGCGCCCCAGTTGCTGCGATCTTCCATCAAAAAGGAACCAGCGCTGCTTTTGGCGCATTATTCCGATCTGATAGATATCCTCAAGCACGTTGTCTCGATAGCAGATTATCCGCTGATGCCGTCTCACCTGAATTCCGCGCGTCAGGAAATATCCCACAGCCCGATCAAGATCGGCAAGGTACAGCTTGACGAATTTCTGGAAGCCGAACTTAGTCAGGAGCCTCAGGTAGGCTTTATCATCGGTGTTGGCGCCAATGACGTTTCAGGCGTTTTGCTGCCCATTGCCACCAGCCTTACCTATAGCCTTTCTCCGGAAAAGGTGCTGGTCACAGGCGCTGTGTCTTCAGGTTCTGCGACTGCAGAGCTGGATATGGCGGTTCAGATGACCCAGCAGTCGGCGCAGGAAGCACTGACCATGGTGAAGAACTATCTTCAGGAACTGGATCCCAAAGTCAGTATTCCGCGTCTTCTGGGAGAATTTCTGGATCATTATACCATTCATCACCAGCTTCTTTCCGCTTCATACAATGTTGGAGGGCCATCTGCAGGCTATGCGCTGGCATTGAACACGTTATCCGCGCTGCTGCAGATTCCTGTCTATCACGATTTTGGCATTACCGGAGCGCCGTGGACCAAAGGCGTTAAAAAAGGGGAGGTGGGCGGTTCCGTGATCATTGGCGGACACAAGAAAAAGGCGGAAACCGTGCTCTTGTATCTGCGGCGGATGTTTATGCCCCTTCAGAACTACAAGGACCTTGATCCGGAATTTCTGATTAATTACTGGGAACAGGGCAAGGATATCCTGGGAATTTCCAATTTTGGCGAACTGGTGCCGGAAGTCGTATGGCTGGGGCCTGACTACGAAGCCGTGCTTCAGGAACTTATCGCCCTCAGAATTGACTATAAACTGAAAAAATCCAGGGGAATCGATGGATATGACGTCAACAAGGAAATTATCCTCAAACGCAAGAAATATTTAAAAGACCAACTGGAGAAGAAAATTGTGGACCGCCTGGAAGCCATTCGGAAATATTTAAGAAATCCGGTCAGCG
>DAIEFO010000250.1 GCA_027325475.1 Desulfobacteraceae bacterium
ATTTACAGCCGGGGGGATGTCATTGATCATGAAATTGTCGGCTGGCTCAAAAAATCGCTGAAGCAGTACATTGAAAAAAATATCAGCCATTTTTCCTATGGCCGCTGGGGAAAGGTGCGATCCCAGGATATAACGACGCTCTATATTGATTTTCCCAAAGAGGACATTGCCGGCGTTCCTTCGGCGTACCGGTCGTGTCTTCGCAGCGCCGTATCTCTGGCCCATCAAATCGCCATCCGATGGGCGCTTTCGAAGTATTGCACCAAAAACCGGTTCCTGTCTGTCGGCATCACGGCAGGGGAGTACACCACTCTGCACAATTATCTGCTGCCCATCCTGAACTCCAGACTGCCGGGCGATCCGGTGATCCGTATCACGGACTACGTCCGGCAATGCCTGCTTGTCAACGACATCCGCGCTATCCTTTGCAAGCGCCCATATGAAACCGCCCTGTTCAACGGGGAAGCGCTCACCATCTGGTGGGTTGAGGAATTCTGGAGCGTTCTTTATTTCGATTTTGTTCCGGAACTGCTGGAAGACCCCATTCTGAAAAACGATTCTGAATCCAGGGCTTCCCTGATGCGTCTGATGTATTTTCCGGACAGCGAAAAGAACGAAACAGATGGCGCCGCGGCAGGTAATGCCGTCACCACTTTTTTCAGATTTCCCCATAATGCCATGCTGGGCGTTGAAATTGCAAAAACCCTGTATTATCGAAGGCGTTTCCGGGAAGCGCTGGAAATATTGCGTGTTGTCCTCAGCATCGCCCCCACAGACCTGACCGCCAGAACCCTGCGGCTGGTGCTGTTCCGCAATCTGGCTGTGGATGCTCCGTCACACATCACCTCTGAGGGAATGCTCCAGCAGGCAGAGCTTGAAGCTTTGTACGTCGAGGAGAACTGTTCCACCCGATCCGAAGATTTTTACTGCGAATACGCGGTGCTGTATGTTGTCAAGGCCATGCAGACCTTGCGCTGCATGCAAGAGGGGAAAGGCATTGACGATGAGCGCCGCGATTTTGAAAACTCGAAACAGGCGGTGTTCGATGCCCTGGAAAAGGCGGAGCAGCTTTTCGGCAAGGGGATAGCGGTTTCTCCGTCCTTTATCCGTTCCTTCTATCTTTTGTACAGTCTCAAGATAGTGAAGGCGATTCTCCAAAACGATGAAACCATCTTTACAGATGCCCGCAAGAAGCTGAACGGCAGATCGGATATCATTCTGAAAACCTCCCTGGATTTTCAGTGGCAAATCGGTTACAGACGGGATGATCTGCCGCTGGAGAAACAATATGAATTCCTGGAGCATATCATCATCAGGAAGGGGGAAATTCATGATGATTCCATCGGTCTTGACGCTTACCGGCCAACCACGTATTTTTGTCAGGCGGTCTGTCTGTGGGATTTTTTACCGGTGCGTACGGTGGCCATGGTAAAGCGGGCCCTGAAATTGCTGAAAGACGCCAGGGACATTGCAGGCGCGATGACCCAAAGCGATATCTGTATTTATTCATTTACCCGGACCTACGGAGAGATGATACCCGTTGCGGAATTTGTTCAGCATATGGAAAAATCCATCAGCATGATTGAAGAACACGCCGGGGCAAATTTGTATAGTATGCAAGATTCCGATATCATTTATGTATCTGGAGATCAACCGCCGCTTCTCATGACGCTGAATTTATAAGCCGATGTCTGATTTACCTTTACCGATATCCGGAATGTGCCTTTCGATATGCTGGCGGCATAGGAAGTGAAATGTCTTTGGAATTCTACGATTTTAATTGCAAATCCATAACCTTTTTGTCAAAAGATTATCTGGAGAAAATACGATGCTGACCCAAAAATCAATTGCCGACCGGGCCATGGAACTGGGATTTGCCGATATCGGATTCACGGATGCCCAACCCTTTTGCGATCATCAAAAAGTTCTTGAAGAGCGAAAACAATCCTACGACTGGCTCTGCAAGCTGGGGCTGGATTTGTCTTTGGGTATCGATCCAAAGGCGATTCTTCCTGAGGCCCGATCAGTCATTGTTCTGCTGGCCCATTACTTCGATCAAAGATTCCCGCCGGAAATGGAAAGCCACTTCGGACGCTGCTACCTGGATGATGACCGTTTGACCCGGAATGGACTCACTGTGAAAATCAAGACGTTTCGTGCATTTCTTCAGGATGCCGGGATCAAGACAAAAGTTTCGTCCCATCTGCCCCAACGGGTCGCGGCTGCCAGAGCCGGTCTGGGAACTTTCGGGAAAAACTGCCTCTTTTATGCCAACGCGGCTGTTGCGCAGGGGTCATGGACGCTGCCCATTGCGGTGGTGACAGATGCCGAATTTGAGCCGGGTATCCCGACAACGGGCGTGAAATGTCCGGACTGGTGTAAAAACGCCTGTCTGGTCTGCTGTCCCACAGGTGCATTGAAAGGCCCCTGCAGGATCGATCCCAGACGGTGTATCTCATATCTGACCTATTTTGGTGAGGGGCTGACACCGCGGGAGCTTCGCCAGCCAATGGGGCTGTGGATTTACGGCTGCGACCACTGTCAGAACGTCTGCCCCCGCAACCAGGCATGGCTGGCACGCACGAAGACATTATCGTTCAACCCTGAAGCAGTGAAAAAAGCGCCGTATTTCGCCCTGTCCAAACTGTTGCACATGAATACCGGCTACTATGAAACCTGTATCCGGCCCAACATGTTCTATATGCCTTCAAGCGAGCTGTGGCGATGGCATATGAATGTGGCCCGTGCCATGGGAAACACACTGGATCCGCTATACATTACGGATCTGATTCGGGCATTTGAAGAAAACAGCGATGTGCGGGTAAAGTCCATGGCCGCATGGGCTTTGGGGCGGATCGGTGGTACGGCAGCCAAATCGGCACTGGAGCGGTTCCAAAGCCAAAGCGATGGAGCGCTGAAGGATGAAGTGGATTTTGCGTTGACGTTATCGTGATAAAGACACCAGAAAGTGGAATACCTTGAAGGATTTTCTCGAAAATCAAGGGGTTCATGATCTTTATGGCTCAAAAATTGTTTAAATTGCAGGGAGTTCGACATGAAGGGGAAAACGATCGATGAGTTAAATCCGGGGCAGACAGCGTCATTTACCAAAACCATTTCTGAAACGGATGTTTATATGTTCGCCGGAATTACCGGCGATTTCAATCCGGCGCATATCGATGAAACCTATGCCAAAACCACAGCGTTCAAGACGCGGATTGCGCACGGCATGCTGTCGGCGGGCCTGATTTCAAACGTGCTGGGCAACCAGCTTCCCGGACCCGGTACGATTTATTTACAGCAGCAACTGAATTTCCGGGCGCCGGTGGCTATTGGCGATACCATAACGGCAACTGTCGAAGTGGTCGAGATCATCCGGGAGAAAAAACGGGTGCGGCTGAAAACTGTATGCACCAATCAAGACCAGGTCGTGGTCCTGGACGGTGAGGCGGTGATAAGCCCGCCGCGATATCGATAATTATTTTATCTATATGATAATGTACAATAAAATTGAACTTCTGGCTCCGGCAGGAAACTTCGAAAAACTGGAAATCGCGCTGCATTATGGAGCGGATGCCGTATATCTGGCCGGAAAGGATTTCAGCCTGAGAAATTTCTCCGGAAATTTTACCCTTCCGGAAATTGGCGCAGCGGTACGGCTGGCTCATGGTCTTGGGAAAAAAGTGTATGTGGCGTGCAATATT
>DAIEFO010000251.1 GCA_027325475.1 Desulfobacteraceae bacterium
ATCCAGAAATCCCAGTCCTCGAAAACATCCATGGACTCATCGAATCCGGACACTTTCTCCAGGACACGCATCGAGAACATAACGCTCATCAGGGGGATATAGTTTTCAAAAAGTATCCGGTCAGAATCAAATTCACGATTGAAAACGACTTCCTCCCGTATCCGCTTCCCCGGAGTTTCTATCGTTCCCTCATAACATACATTCAGAACACTGCAATACGCGACCGTCTCCCTGCGATCCTCCAGAAAGGCCACCAGGGTTTCAATATGGGCGGGATAGAAGATATCATCATCATCCAGGAAATTGAGATACAGACCCCGAGCCGCCGCCAGACCGCTGTTGGCCGCAGCGGCCCTGCCGCGACGGGTCTCATGGAAAACATAGGTGAGCGGGATATCCCCGGCAATACTTTTGGCCAGATGCTGTACATCCTCTCCACCATCGTTCACCAGCACGATTTCCATATTGGAGTATGTCTGGGATTTTATGGATTTCAATGCCTCTGACAATAAATGCGGGCGGTCCTGTGTCCGGACGATCACAGAAACCAGCGGATCTGATTTTGAAACCATAATCCTGACCCTTAACCCTTGCCCGCAAACAAAAAAAAATGACCCATTTTCATAAAAAATTCCCGTGGGATATATCTGTCAGGTGAGAACCCTGTCAATCCTTATGCCGGAATAAAATTTGTAATTCCATATAAATTCCAGAAAGATAGCATCTTATAACGGCACAGGACGGACTCATTGAAATTATTCGAAAAGAATAACATTTTCTCTCGAAAGACAAAAGGAGAAAGTGTTAGAACCAAAATAGGCTGTCTGATTTTGACGATTTCGGTGAGGGCAAGAAATACTTTGCGGTCGGCAGATTCAAACGAATCTGTTCTTGACACCACCTGTGGCAGATGCAATAAATCAAGGGAATATAATGGGGAAATGCTAAATGGATAAGACTCAAAACGATTTACCCCCTCATTCTGTCAAAAAACTGAATGCCCTGACGTCGCTCCGGTTCTTTGCAGCTGCCATGATTGTAGTGGGGCACTGTTACAGAGAATTTGGGCAGACAACCGGCATCGCTGAGATTTTTGCTTTAAATCAGGCTGTTTCCTTTTTTTTTGTTCTCTCCGGATTCATCCCTGTCTATGTCTATCCGGCTTTAAATAATTCCAGAGAACGAGGTCATTTTCTCCTTGCCCGTGTGGCTCGCATCTGGCCGGCGCATATCGCATCATTTCTGCTGTTATTGATCTTGGCGCCGATGACGCTGCGTCCGACAATCAGCGACAGCATCCCCTGGATCATCCTGGCGAATATTTTCATGGTTCATTCCTGGGTTCCGCTCTGGAATTACTTTCTCTCCTTTAACGGCGTGTCCTGGAGTATTTCAACTGAGTTCTTTTTTTATTTGTGTTTTCCCCTTCTTATTTATCGATGGCAACAGACATGGTTCAGAAAACTATGTTTTAGCTTTCTGCTGTTATTGACGGTGATCGCTGTTGTCAATGCGTTCCAACTGCCAAACAAAAATTGGGCTGAAGGGTTAAGTGTACACGCATTGGTTTACATCAGTCCGATGGCAAGGCTATTTGAATTTGTAATGGGGATGACAATCGCTCTGGCCTGGCGTAAAACATCCCACCTGATCTCTGGCAGCCGGATTGTCGGCAGTATAATGGAATTGATGGCGCTATCCCTGGCAGTGGCAAGCACTCATTATACACCGATGCTGGCTCATTTTCCCCTGATAAAATTCTGGGCTGGAGAAGCCGGCAGCAGCTGGATTGCTTCCAGCGGATCCGTTATAGTTTTTTGCATTTTGATTTTTGTAATGGCACTTGAGATGGGTTGGGTTTCAAGGGTCTTGTCATGGCCCTTTGCTGTTCTTCTGGGAGAAATCAGTTATTCCGTTTATCTGATCCACACGATTCTGCTGCGTTTTTATCAGTACTATCGGCATGCGTTTTCGGATATACCGGGATGGTTTTTATATACAATATATTGGCTGCTTGTCTTGATCATCTCTCATCTCATCTGGTTGTTTATCGAACGTCCTTGCCGCAGGACTATGATGGGACTATGGACTAAAACGCCATCACGTAATGGCTCTGAAAGAGAAATCGATCGCAATGAATCCGTTCGACGATTCCCTTCATTGCTTCCTCTGCTAAAAGTCAAACCAAGATGGAGTGTGATTCTTGAAATCCTTTTCGTTTCTTCAGTTTCTTTGATGGTGACCTACCATATTCATCAACCACCCTATCAGCCATTTTCAGTTGTCAGCGATATTCAGGCAGGGGAAAATCAGGACCATTCAGCCCGGTTTGCCAAGGGAAAAACGATTTTTTTATGGCCCATAAATGAACCTGATGCCATGTTCGGTGTCAACATCGACGGGATAAAGATTGAAAGCGATGCGTTTGTTGTTAACGCCACCAACAATGATCCGGCTTTGGGAACATCACATTCCGTTCGAGCGTCCGAAGGTTCGGATTCCATAATGTTCATAGATATGGATGTTCCGGCCGCTGGAATGTTTCAAGCCTTCTGGTCGATCAACGAAACGTATTCCGAAAACGACTCCATTAAAGCACCATTGAAGGCAGGTCGCAATGTGTTATTCCTGCCGATCCCATTGCCAAAAAACCAGGAATACCGGCTGCGCATTGACCCAGGTAATGTTGCCGGCAGGTATCGTATCCGCAAGATTGAAATCCGTGCAATTCCTTCAGTACAAAAATAAAAGCGTCATATCCGATGCGTGCAGCTAAAGCCTGGTCATTTCAAAGCTCGACAAAATATCCATCAAGCCTAAATACGATCCAGAATGATCAACGCAAACATGGCTGCATTTTTTTCAAAACCGAACAATGCTTCTCCTTTGCGCAACAAGGGATATGTCCAGGCCGGGACGATCGAGCGCAGAGAAACACCTCCTGATAACAGATAAACCAGCGGCATCATGGGTATAATGGTTGAAATCTTCCACTCCGGAAATCGTCTGGAAAAAAGATTCCGGTCACGTTCGAACAATATCCACGGCAAGGCCCCATTGGCTCCGGAAAGCGGTCCTGAAACGGGGATTGTCCATTCTCCACCCACATCAAAAGGCTCGTGATGCACATGGGTATAAATCCACCTGCTCCAGCCGGTGTTCCATGGCTCCACCATCAGGCATCGTCCTCCGCTTTTCACACAACGCGTGGCCTCAGAGAAAAATGCACCCGGATCAGGAACATGATGTAACGCATCGATCAGTAACAGTGCCCGCAAAGACCCCGCTATAAATGGCATCGCCATAGCGTTATAGACGATATCGACGTTAACCGAATAGAACACCTCCGATGTGACTGCAGCCGGATATAATGCTTTTAAAAATCCCGCACCGGACCCGACTTCCGCCACATGGCCGTCTCCTGCAGGAATATTCTCAATCAGCATGTTGTACCATGTCTGGTAAATGCGTCTTAAAAATGCCTTTTCACGAATGATTTCAGCCCGCAAAACAGTGGTTTGAGGGTCATCTATGGATAGATCCCGTGTCAGCGGATGGGCCAGAGCGGTTTTCAGTCGATCAAACACAAAAACACCTCACTTGAATTTCACGCGCCGGGCTGCAAATAGAACCATTCTAAGAAGCAGCAAT
>DAIEFO010000252.1 GCA_027325475.1 Desulfobacteraceae bacterium
ACATCCTCCACCATTTCCCGAAGCCGGCTTAAAAGCGCCGCCCGTTTTTCGCTGGAGAACTCCACCACATCCTGACCGCCATCAAACACGCCCTTGAATACATCGGTTTTCATCTGAATACCGGCCAGAATTTTTTCCTCGATGCTGTTTTTCGCTACCAGATTGATCACATGCACATGACTGCTCTTCTGTCCGATACGACTGACCCGGCCGATGCGCTGGTTCAGTCTGGCGGGATTCCAGGGGAGATCGAAATTGATAACGCAGTCTCCAGCCTGAAGGTTGAGGCCCACGCCACCAGCGTCGGTCGAAAGAAAAACCTTGCAGTCCGGCTGATGGGTGAAGGCATCGATCAGCGCCTGACGTTTCGATACCGGTACCTTTCCGGTAAGCTCCACAAAAGGAATGCCGAGATTGGACAACTGCCTGGCAATCAGAAACGTCATGGTGGTCCACTCGCTGAAAATGACCACCTTGCGGCCATTGGCGATGACAAGTTCTTCCAGAATGGGAGACAGTTCCTGGAGTTTGGGCGAAATTTGGGTTTCCCGGTCGATCAGATATGTGGAATCACAGACCCGCCGCATGCAGAGCAACAATTCCTGAATCCGGCGGATATCCATCGGCGTCAGGAATTTCTTATGAATCAGCGGCAGCAGCCTCTGGGCGAATCCGGAATGAATCTGCTGCTGCCGGGGATCCAGATCGATAAAATAGGTGTTGGTCACCTCTTCCGGAAGATCGTCAAGCACTTCTTCACGGCGTCTGCGAATGACGATGGGCAACAGCTTGTCATGGAGTTTATCCAGATTGCGGTATCCCAGAATTTTCCCTTTTCTGGAACGGCTCAGCATGAAATAATCCGCCGCAAAACGCCACAACGGGGTCAAGAGTGTCGGGTCCAGAAACTGAACAATGGAATAGACATCTTCCAGCTTGTTTTCCAGCGGCGTTCCGGTAAGCACCAGAGCATGACGTCTGGGCAATGCCTTAATGGTTTCAGCGGTTTTGGTTTCAAAATTCTTGATGCGCTGGGCTTCATCCAGGATGATCAGATCCGGCTCAAAGCTGCTGATAATACCGCTGTCTCTCAGCACAGTCTCATAGTTGGTAATCTTGAACAGGCTGTCATCATCACGGTAAATCCGGCGGCGTTCCTGCGCCGGACCTGAAACCACCACGGCTTTTTCCGTTGAAAACCGTTCAATCTCCCGTTTCCACTGCTCTTTGAGAGACGCCATGGTAATCACCAGAATTTTACCAAACCCGAAAACCTCTTTTTTCAGGATGGCCGCGGCAATGGCCTGAAGCGTTTTTCCCAGTCCCATCTGATCGCCGATCAACGCCGCCGGTCTGTACAACGCAAAACGAACCCCTGCTTCCTGATACGGATACAGACGGGTTTTCAGAAATGACAGCTCCGGCATTCCGGATTGTGACAATTGGGTCAGTTCCTGCGCCATCAGATATCGGTCTGTCTGCTGAATCACGGATTCCTGGATGCGCAGCCGCTTATGGTCAGTTGCACATTCCATCAGCGGCATGATATCCGTCAGGTCTCCGGCAATAAAATCTCCCTGCCGGCTGAAACACGCATCCAGCACCGGACGAATGTCCGCAATCTCCGACTCTGGACGTTCACAGAACATGCGGGGTTGATCTCTGACGGAATCCCAGTAAATATCCACAAATGGAAATTGCTCCTGACTCAGGCGTGCAACCATTTTTTTGTCTTTTTTAACAATTTCAGAAAGGTAGATCAGATGCTTGCAGGTTCCCAGGCAATTGGTGAGAAAGTCCGGACAGGAACAATGTCCTGCGCCTGTGTGAGGATCATGCAGCGTGACGCGGTAGCGACGTTTGCGAGGCGTCTCAACGATGTGCTCGCCTTTCAGCATATCCCCCATCAGAGCGGTGAAAGGCTCTTTTTTCGCCTTCTGCTGCCGGTCTGAAATCGCCTGCGCCCGGATTTCATCCGGAGTTAAAAAATCATCCGCCGGAACCGCTGACGCCAGAGACTGCACCTGCGCGGATTTTTTGAGATTCTGACGATGCATCACATCCAGCAGCACACCCACCGTGTGTTTACAGCCCTTTCCGGGATAAGGGCAGTCACAGGCTGTCTGCACGCCATCCGCCAGTAAACGGACACGGGTGGTATAATCACCGAAATTGCCGTCAATTTCATAGACAAAAGCGCCGTGAGCTTCGTCCATCTCGGTGCAGTTATACACCCCTTCCCGGTATAAACGAGCGCCGCGCTGAAAGATCAGCGAAGAATCGGCAATGTCCTTCTGAATATATTCTGTTGTCAGTTCAAACATGATAGCCTCGTAGAAATGTGATGATGTTGAGCCGGTGGTACCAGGTGACACCTGATCTGATGGCGATCCCCCGCGATTTTCAGCTCCGGGGAGACGGTTTCGCAAAGAGGCCGCGACAGGGGGCAGCGATTTCTAAACCGGCACCCGGACGGCAGCGCGTCCAGAGGTGGCACCATACCGGAAATAACGGGCAATCGGGATTTTCGGGGCGTTTCCAGCCGGGGGATGGATTCCAGAAGGCCGCGTGTATAGGGGTGCTCCGGATGGGTAAAAAGCTCGCGAACCGGCGCAGACTCGACAACCGTTCCCGCATACATCACCACCACTTCGTCACAGATATCCGCAATCACGCCAAGATCATGCGTGATAAATATCATCGCCATTCCGTTTTCCTGCTGAAGGGTTTTCATGAGATCCAGAATCTGGGCCTGAATGGTCACATCCAGTGCCGTGGTAGGTTCATCGGCGATCAGGATATCAGGCCGAAGCGCCAGCGCCATGGCAATCATGACCCGCTGGCGCATGCCCCCGGAAAGCTGATGCGGATACTCGATCAGACGCCGCTCCGGATCCGGAATACCGACCTTGTTCAGCATTTCAATGGCGCTACGTTGAATGTCCGTATCGGAAAACCTGTCCTCATGAAGCCTGAAAACCTCTCCGATCTGTTTTCCAATCCGGTGAACCGGATTCAGCGCGGTCATGGGCTCCTGAAAAATCATGGCGATGCGCCGTCCACGAAAATCGCGCATGGCTTCAGGCGCCAGGCGGGTCAAATCGGTTCCCCTGAAATAGACACCACCTTCCAGAATTTTCCCTGCTGGTTTAGGTAAAAGCCTCATGATGGAAAGTGCAGTTACACTCTTTCCGCATCCGGACTCCCCGACAATCCCCAGCGTTCCGCCCTCACGTACCTGAAAGCTGACATCATCCACGGCCCTAACGCTTCCGGTTTCCGTTTCAAACGCCGTTACCAGGCGGCTCACCTCCAGCAGGATCGTGTCATCATTCATACAGCCACGGGATAAACTCGCAAATTAAAAAGGTAAATGCAGCGCAATCGCTGCCATGTAGAAAGTTCACAGACATGACGCGCAAAGTCTAAAGGGCGAAGCGTACTTTTCGTGCGTTGCAACGACAAAGAATGCGCTACAGCGCAACATGCGGGCTTCTACGAAGTCGTCATTTTTTGTGACACTCGCCGCACATTATGGGACCCCTGCCGGTTTTTTCATGGCATCCCACACACCTGAGATGAAAAGCCCTTCTCAATGAAGGTGTCTTGCCCACCGCTTTTAAATCATGACAATCCGCACAGCGC
>DAIEFO010000253.1 GCA_027325475.1 Desulfobacteraceae bacterium
TTACTTTCTGGCCCAAGCGATCGCCTCCTTTTTACAACGATTTCTCTGACAATGTTACGGTGATATGAGAAGTTCTTTTGATAATCTGTGTTCCCCGTCCGCGAGCTCTGGCGCTGAAACGTTTTAATGATGGCCCCTGGTCCGCGGTGATATTCTTGATAACCAGAGAATCCACATCAACCCCTGCACGCTGTCCTGCATTCGCAACCGCGGAACGGACAATTTTCTCTAAAATGGCAGCGGCTTTCTGGGGCATGAACTTCAGAATATGAAGCCCCTTCTCAACTGGTTTGCCTTTCACAGTTCCAACAATAATCTGGACCTTACGTGGAGAGATTCGCACATATTTCGACACAGCCCTAACATCTAACTCAGCCATATTCTTCTCCAATATCATTACTTCTTAACTTTGGTTTTTTTATCGCCGGTATGGCCGTAAAATGTTCTGGTTGGCGAGAATTCTCCCAGTTTATGGCCTACCATGTCTTCCGAAACAAATACGGGCACAAACTTTTTCCCATTATGCACTGCCATGGTAATCCCTACCATTTCAGGAAAAATGGTGGACCGACGCGACCATGTTTTGACCACACGATTACTGCGCGCTTCTTGAGCGCTCATCACTTTTTTCAGCAAACTGCCTTCGATATAAGGACCTTTTTTAATGGACCGTGGCATATTCTCTCCTGATGTTCACATATCCGCAGTCAGCTGTGAGCGGATTGACACCGAATAATTATTTGGTACGTCTCTTAACAATGAATTTATTTGTTTCTTTGTTTTTCCGGGTTTTATACCCTTTTGCCGGAGTTCCCCATGGCGAACATGGATGTCTGCCGCCAGATGATCTTCCTTCGCCGCCACCCATCGGATGATCCACGGGGTTCATCGCCACGCCGCGGACATGAGGCCTTTTCCCCAACCAGCGTTTACGACCGGCTTTACCCAGAGAAACGTTTTCATGCATCACATTACCTATCTGGCCCACGGTTGCCTGACACGTCAACAGCACCATTCGAACCTCTCCAGATGGCAGTTTGACAAGTGCATAGCGATCTTCTTTAGCCATCAACTGCGCAAACGCCCCTGCACTTCGAACAATTTGCCCACCTTTACCGGCTTTCAGTTCAATATTATGAATCTGCGTACCCAGCGGAATATTCACCAACGGCAACGTATTGCCGGGCTTGATATCGGCGCCAGGACCAGACATAACCGTATCACCTACCGATAGATTTACAGGAGCCAGTATGTATCTTTTTTCTCCGTCCGCGTAATGCAGCAGCGCTATTCGTGAGGAACGATTGGGATCATACTCAATACTGGCAACCTTTGCGGGAACATTGATCTTATCACGCTTGAAATCAATGATCCGATAGTGCTGTTTATGACCACCGCCTCGATGTCTGCAGGTAATTCGCCCATATGAGTTTCGTCCGCCGTGATGCTTTTCTACCTTAAGGAGACTTTTTTCGGGAGTTGATCTCGTTATCTCTTCAAATGTAGAATACATCTGAAATCTGCGACCCGGTGATGTTGGTTTTACCTTCTTTACAGCCATGGTTCTTTCCCCAATTTAAATTCCTTCAAAAAATTCAATCCGCTCATTCGGCGCCAATCTGACGATGGCCTTTTTCCAGTCAGGACGTTTGCCGACAATTCTTCCGCGTTGTTTGATCTTGCCTTTGACCTGCATTGTCTTGACGCCACTCACATGGACATTGAACAGAGTTTCAACCGCCTTTTTAATTTCAATCCGGTTGGCTTTCCTGTCAACGCTAAAGGAAAGCTGATTAATGGTTTCCTTTTGCAGTGTGGATTTTTCACTGATAACCGGACTTTTTATAATCGTATAATAGTTCATTTTAACAATCTCCCTTCAATAGATGGTATTGAGGGCTCCAGCAGAAGAAGATGCTGATACTTCAGAATATCATACACGTTCAAGCCTTCTGGTTTTAGCACTTTAATATCCGGCAGATTGCGGCAGGAAATCTTCAGATTGTCATTTCCGGTATCAGCTATAATTAATGCTTTCTTTACCTTCAATGCGCTGAGAATTTGAACCATTTGTTTTGTTTTAAAATTTTCCAGCTCAATCTTGTCTATAACCAGAAGTGTTTGACTCTGGACTTTGCTGGTCAGCGCCATTTTCAACGCTAAACGCCGTACCTTTTTAGGAACACTATAGGCATACGATCTCGGGCTTGGACCAAACACCGAACCACCGCCGCGCAGAACAGGGCTTTTAATATCCCCGCGCCGTGCCCGACCAGTTCCTTTCTGTTTAAACAGCTTCCGGGTACTGCCCGCCACATCGGAGCGTCGCTTGACAGATGCTGTCCCGGCTCGCCGATTCGCAAGCTGCATGGTGACAACATCGTGCAGCACACAGGATTTAACCGGAACATTGAAAATTTCTTCCGGAAGTTCCACCTGCGACACTTTCTCTGCCTTACAATTCACTATATCTACAACAGCCATATTTCCCCTCACAACAATTCAGCGGCCAGTTTGAACTGACATAAATCATTCATGCTGTTTATCCATTGGCTTTTTTAGCGTTTTTGATCTTTTTAATGGCCACAACTCCCGACACAGAGCCTGCCACTGCACCTTTTAAAAGAATAAGATGCTGATCAGGCCGAATATCCACAATCATCAAATTCCGCACCGTTTTTCGGACATTTCCAAACTGACCAGGCAGCTTCTTACCCTTCACAACCCGCGAAGGCCACGCGCTGCATCCAATGGAACCAGGAATCCGTTTACATTGACTTCCATGGGTTTTTCTCCCGCCTGAAAAACCATGACGTTTCATCACGCCTGAAAAGCCGCGGCCAATACTCATTCCGGACACATCCACCCGATCGCCAATTTTAAACATATCCACAGACAGTTCTTGCCCCGGTGCATAGTCTCCTGGATTGTCCACCGGAAATTCCATCAAATGCGAATACGCATTGCCACCGGATTTTGCAAAATGTCCAAGCAGCGGTTTGTTGGAGCGCGAGTTCTTTTGGGGTTCAAAACCGAGTTGCAGCGAATTGTAGCCGTCAGTCGCCACGGTTTTAACCTGTGTAACAATACAAGGCCCCACCTGAAGCACCGTTACCGGTATATTTTGCCCATCCGGAGAAAAAACACCTGTCATCCCCAGTTTTTTTCCTATCATTCCTTTACACATTGTGCGTTTTTTCCCTATCCTGCAGTTTAGTTTCGGCATCAACCCAGTTTGATTTCAACATCAACACCCGGCGACAAATCCAGTTTCATCAGCGCATCAACGGTCTGCTGCATTGGTTCAAGAATATCAATAAGCCGCTTGTGTGTCCGCATCTCAAACTGCTCACGGGATTTTTTGTCAACATGGGGTGACCGAAGCACGCATATCTTATGAATGGATGTCGGCAGCGGTATAGGACCAATCACCTTGGCCCCTGCCTTATTAGCTGTATCCACGATATCCGCCGCTGACTGATCCAATAACTTATGATCGTACGCTTTGAGCCTGATTCTGATTTTGCTGTTCATAATCATGATATTCGTTTCTCTCCTGACTATCCCAGAATTTCGCTGACGACACCAGCCCCTACGGTTCTGCCGCCTTCACGAATCGCAAACCGCAGCTCTTTTTCCATA
>DAIEFO010000254.1 GCA_027325475.1 Desulfobacteraceae bacterium
AATGTCGTATCTGGTTCTTGCCCGTAAATACCGGCCTCAGACATTTTCTGATGTCATCCAGCAGGAGCATGTCACCCAGACCCTCTGCCACGCCATATCTTCAGGCCGGGTGGCGCATGCCATCCTGTTTACCGGCCCCAGGGGAACCGGTAAGACCACCATCGCCAGAATTCTGGCCAAAGCACTGAATTGTGAACAGGGGCCGACCCCGACACCATGCAATGCTTGCCGTTCCTGCCAGGAAATCACATCCGGTCAGGCCGTCGATGTTTTTGAAATTGACGGTGCTTCCAACAACAGCGTCGATCAGATCCGTGATCTCAGAGATAACGTCCGCTACATGCCGTCACACAGTCGATATAAAATCTATATCATCGACGAAGTTCACATGCTGACAACAGCCGCGTTCAATGCGCTTCTGAAAACTCTGGAAGAGCCGCCGGCCCATGTCCTGTTTCTGTTTGCCACCACCGAGCCCCAGAAAATTCCTCTGACCATTCTTTCTCGCTGTCAGCGCCACGACCTGCGCCGGATTGATACCCAGTCCATTGTCGATCATCTTCAGGCGCTGTGTCTTCAAGAGCATGTGGATATCACTCCAGAGAGCCTTCGCGTCGTGGCCCAGGAAGCGGGCGGCAGTATGAGAGATGCGCTCAGTCTTCTGGATCAGGTCATATCGTTTTCAGATGGCAAAATCACCCATGATCTCATCCTGAATCTTCTGGGAATCATTGACAGGCAATACATATATGATATGTCGCAGGCCATACTGAATGGGGATATTCTGGCCGCACTCGGTCTTCTGGAAACCGGCTGTGAAAACGGCGTGGATCTAAAACGGCTTTATGCCGCGCTGATTGAACACTTCCGGAATCTGCTCATGCTGAAACTGGGCGCCAAAGGCCGATCCCTGGTGGATTTGCCGGATATTGAAATTAATATGGTGCAACAGCAGGCAGCGCCCGTTTCCCAGGCATCCCTGCACCATGTGTTTGACATGCTTTTTTCAGAAGAAGCTGTTCTGCGATATACAGCCGTTCCCAGGTTCGCGCTGGAAATCATTTTTTTCAGAATTATTCAGACGCGGCCCGCTGCCTATTGAAGACCTCATCGAAAAGCTGGAGAGACTTCGAAAAGATTTTACCGGCGCAGGTGTTCGTCAGCTTGTCCAAGTGGAGCATCCGCCCGAAATGTTGTCCGCATCTTCTTCTGAAGCAGTAATTCCGCATGAACCGGAAGCTGACACCGAAGATTTTTCAACAACGCTTCCCGGAGAAAAATCGGCTCCGCTGCTGCGGGTGAATGAATTGACATCTGAAGATATGCTGCAATCGGCATTACAGCGTATTGTTGAAAAAATATCAGAGATATCACCGGCTTTGGCGCCTGTCGTATCGAAAGCCAACAGGTTGTCCGCAGCAGAAAATGGTATGCTGGTCATGTATTTTCCTGAAAATGAATTTTATCTGAACCGCGTTCGTCAAACCAAAAATGCCGGTTTGCTGAAAACCGTCGTTGAAGAGTTGTTTGAAAAACCTGTCCGTCTGATGATTGAGACGGAAAAAAAAACGGTTTCGGAAAACAAGGTTAACGTTCAGCAATCACAGTATATCCGGCAGGAAGCCCTCAACCATCCTCTGGTATCGGACGTCATCGAGATTTTTGGGGGAAAAGTCATTGAAATAAATATCGAGAAGGAGAAACCGTCGTGATGAAACAAATGGGAAATATGGGAAATATGATGAAACAGGCGCAGAAGCTTCAGTCCAAGATGCTGAAACTTCAGGAGGAGCTTTCAGAAAAAACCGTGGAAGCTTCATCCGGCGGCGGCATGATCAAAGTGGTGGCCAACGGCAAACAGCAGATCATTTCCATTCAGATTGAAAAAGAAGTGGTTGACCCTGAAGATATTGAAATGCTTCAAGATTTAGTGCTTTCCGCTGTCAATGATGCATTGACCCGATCTCAGGAAATGGTCTCCGGTGAAATGAGCAAACTGACCGGCGGCTTGAGTATTCCAGGGCTGATGTAACCCTATGAATCACTATCCGGCATCCGTACGCCAGGTTATCCGTCAGTTCAGCAAACTGCCGGGCATCGGCGAAAAAACCGCAGAACGGCTGGCCATGTATATCCTGCGTTCCTCCCGCAGCGATGCGGAGCAGCTTGCCCGCAGCATCGGAGAACTCAAGGACAAGGTCCGTCTCTGTTCGGTCTGTTTTTCGCTGAGTGAATCCGAGCTGTGCGCTGTTTGCAGCGATTCTTCCAGGGACGAACATCTGCTATGCGTGGTAGAGCAGCCGGCCGATATGGTATCCATCGAAAAATCGGGTGCCTATCATGGCAAATATCATGTGCTTCAGGGGGCGTTGTCGCCGATGGACGGTGTTGGTCCGGATGCACTCCGTATTCAGGAACTGATCGCGCGGGTATCGGAAGGCGTCATTCAGGAAGTTATTCTGGCCACCGGCACCCATGTCGAAGGGGAGACCACGGCGTCTTATCTGTCGGGGCTGCTCGGAAAATTTCCATTGAAAATCACCCGCATCGCATCCGGCGTCCCCATCGGCGGCGATTTGAAATATATTGATCAGGTTACACTGAAAAGGGCTATGGAAACACGTCATGTCCTGTAATCATACAGCTTCCGAAAATATTTTCGTCTGTCAGCAATGCGGTGAGTGCTGTAACGGGTTTGGCGGCACCTATGTTTCCGAGGCGGATATCCGGGCCATTGCCGGTTTCATTCACACGGATGCGGATACATTCGTCCGGCGCTATTGTCGGCGTTCCGGCTCCCGATATGTGCTGGGGCAGGCGGACAGTGGATACTGCTTTTTCTGGAAAGATAAACGCTGCACCATTCATCCCGTCAAGCCCCGGATGTGCAGGGCCTGGCCGTTTATTCCAAATGTGCTGAAAGATCCCGAAAACTGGAAAATCATGGCGGGATCCTGCCCGGGAATCCGTACCGATGTTCCCATTGCGGATGTGCTGGACTGCGTTCGGCGGAGGTTGGAAGTTTTAAGTTAGGCGGTTATGGCTTACGATACCTTTAAAAATATTACGATTCAGCAGCTCGAATGCCTCATTCATCTGGTGGCGGAAAAAAATTTCAGCCGCGCCGCCAGAAAGATGCTGCTAACCCAACCATCCTTGAGCAAACATATCAAGAACCTTGAAGATGCGACAGGCGTTCGACTGGTGAACCGGGAAGGGGCAGGGGTTTCTCTGACGCCGGAAGGAAAACTTCTGTACGACTTCGCCCGCAAAGTGCTGTTTCTCAGAGAAGATGTCAAAGAACGCATGGCCAGGCTTCAGAACACCTCTTCAGGCGCTGTTCAGATCAGCGCCAGCACGCTGCCGGCGGCCTATATCCTTCCGCAGGTGCTGCATCTGTTCCGGAAACAGTATCCGGAAATTCAAACTTACGTTCGTTCCGCCAACAGTGACGATGTGATCGAAATGGTGCTGGAACAGCAGAGTGAAATTGGTTTTATCGGAAAAATGCCGCAGAACAAAAAACTCCACAGTGAACCTCTCTGGCAGGACAGGCTGATACTGGTCGTTCCTCCGGATCATCCGTGGGCGGACGTACCGGGCATATCCATGAAAGAGTTGCTGAAAACCCCC
>DAIEFO010000255.1 GCA_027325475.1 Desulfobacteraceae bacterium
CTGGCGCCGCTGATCAATGCGACAGGGGTTGTCGTGCATACCAATCTGGGCCGGTCGCTTCTGGCCAGTGAGGCCATCGACCATTTGCATGCGGTGGCAGGGCGGTATTCCAATCTGGAGTTTGACTTGAGTACTGGCAAGCGGGGGTCCCGCTACCGGATTGTGGAAGATATTTTGTGTGAAATCACCGGGAGCCCGGCGGCCATGGTGGTCAACAACAACGCTGCCGCGGTGCTGCTGTGTCTGGATACGCTGGCCACGGGACGCGAAGTGGTGGTTTCCAGGGGCGAGCTGGTGGAGATCGGCGGCGCTTTCCGGATCCCGGATGTCATGTCCCGAAGCGGCGCCATCTTAAAAGAAGTGGGCACAACCAACCGCACGCATCTGAAAGACTACGTTCAGGCCATTCAGGACAATACCGGACTGCTGCTGAAAGTACATACCAGCAATTACCGGGTCATGGGCTTTACGGCGTCGGTATCCCTGGGCGATCTTGTGACGCTCGGCAGACAGTATGGCGTTCCGGTTATGGAAGATCTGGGCAGTGGCACATTTATTGATTTTTCCCGCTATGGAATGTCCAGAGAACCTACGGTTCAGGAATCGGTGGCGTCCGGCGCGGATGTGGTGACATTCAGCGGCGATAAATTGCTGGGAGGACCTCAGGCCGGTATCATTCTGGGCAGTAAAGCCATTCTGGATGTTATCAAACAGAATCCGCTCACGCGGGCGCTGCGGATCGACAAACTGACGCTGGCTGCCCTGGAAACTACGGTGCGGCTTTACCGGGATCCGGAAAAGGCAGTGAAAACCATCCCCACACTGCAGATGCTGACCATGCCGCTTCAGGACATTCAGAGCCGTGCAGACAGGTTGTATGCGCTTCTGTCGGCGCTTGCGGAATCCCGATTGACCATTACCCGACATGCCTTATCTTCAAGGGCAGGCGGCGGCTCGCTGCCGCTTTTGGAAATTCCCACGGTATGTGTGGGCATCCAGGTGACAGGCATGTCTGTCAATTCTCTTGAAACTTTCTTTCGCAAACAGTCTCCCCCTGTTATAGCCAGAATTGAAAACGATATTCTGCTGATGGATATGCGCACCGTAAAAGACGATGAGCTTTCCGAAATTCGTGAAGCTGTCGTCAGGTTTTTGAACCAAGGACTGTCATGACATCAAAGATATTACCACAGCCGGATACTGGTACGGATGACCTGTCTGAAAACCTCTGCCGGATTTTCATGTTTTCAAATCCGTCGGACGCCATGCGGAACACCGGCAGCGGCGAATCTTATTCTGCGGCCGATGGGGCGACGTCCGCCCTCAGTCTGAACATTGCCGGTGATGAGTTGTATCAGTCCGGTGATGTGACCGGAGCTGCCGAAGCGTTTCAGAAAGCGCTGCTGCTGGATCCGTGTGACGCCAATATGCATAACAGTCTTGGCGTCTGTTACGGTGTTCTGAAAATGTACGAAGCCGCCGAAGCTGAATTTCACGCGGCGTTTGCCTTGAAACCTGATGAAATGATGGCTCTGTACAATACCGGCGTAATTTATCTGTTGACGGATCGCCGGGAATCGGCTCTGGCATATTTGCTGAAAGCATGGGCCGTCGATGACGGTGTTTTCGAGGTAGCGCTTCTTGCCGGAAAACTGTATCTGGAATCCGGAGAACCGCAGCAGGCCCGTTCTTTCTTAGAAAAAGCGCTCGATTTCAGACCTAATTCTGGAAATGCGCTTCGTACCCTGGCGGCGTGTTATGCGTCTCTGGAAATGTCCCGAGATGCGGCGGCTCTCTATAGCCGCGCCGTCAAATTAAACCCTCAGGATGCGGAGTCGCTCTCCATGCTCGGGCACCTGTATGATGTTATCGGAGAAAATCCGGAAATCGCCCTGCTGTTCTGCCAGCAGAGCGTGGCCATTGCACCGGAAAATGAAATATATCGCCAGCGGCTTGACAAGTTGCTGGCCGAAATAAAAAGGAGCTAATCATGCCTATTTATGAGTATCACTGTCAGGAATGCCAGAAAGACTTTGAATATCTGGTGTTCAGAAATCAGGAGCCAGACGGTTGTCCGGTCTGTAAAAGCCCGAAAGTTTCCCGTTTGTTGTCGGCCTGTGGTTTTGTGAGCAAGGGCAGCACCGGAGAGACTGTCAGCTCATCCGCATCGGTAGGGTCTTCCTGCGGCGGGTGCAGTTCTTCGAGCTGTGCGGGATGCGGTCACTGATGGCATCTTCGCATCTGAACATCGGAACCCGCGGCAGTAAACTGGCGCTCTGGCAGGCAAACTGGGTGAAACGGCAGATTGAATCCCGGCGTCCAGATATTGCGGTCGAGATTCAGATCATCAAAACCAAAGGGGATAAAATCCTGGATACGCCGCTGGCAAAAATTGGCGGCAAGGGATTGTTTGTCAAGGAAATCGAGGAAGCCCTTCTTGCCGGCGACATCGATATGGCGGTTCACAGCATGAAGGACATGCCCGGAGATGTTCCGCCCGGTCTGCATATTGCCGCAATTCCTGAACGTGAAAATCCGCTGGATGTGCTGATATCCCGCGAACACCTGCCTCTGCATCGTTTGAAAACGGGTGCGCGTATCGGCACCAGCAGTCTGCGGAGGTCCGCACAGATCCGCCATATCCGGCCGGATATTCACATCGTTCCACTGCGGGGAAATCTGGATACCCGTTTGAAAAAGCTTGAGAATCCGGACATGGATGCCATTATTCTGGCTGCAGCCGGAGTCATACGTCTGGAGGTTGATTCCCGCATCACGGAATTTCTGGACGAAACCCTGCTGCTGCCTGCGGTGGGGCAGGGGGCGCTGTGTATCGAAATTCGCAGCAGCGATCCTCAGACGGCGTCTGTGGCGGCTGGGCTGGATCATCCCATAACCCATGCAGTTGTGCTGGGAGAACGGGCATTCTTACGCCGATTGCAAGGTGGTTGCCAGACACCGATAGCCGCCTTCGGAAAAACGGACGGCGCCGTCATGACGCTGCAGGGGCTGGTGGCGTCTATCGACGGCGAGGTCATTATCAAGGATGCTGTCGCCGGAGATCCGGCTGCGTCTGAAACGCTGGGTGTTGAACTGGCGGAAAAGCTGCTGTCCAGAGGCGCCGGCAGGCTGCTTGATGAAATACTGGCGTCATCCGCATCCTGAGCGTCGGTTTCAAACGATGCTCCATCCATCACGTGTTGCTACAGATTATTAGAGATAACTCATGAACCAGTCAACCGGTAAGGTATATCTGATCGGTGCAGGTCCCGGTGATCCGGGGCTGATCACCGTCAAAGGGCTTGGCTGCATCCGGAATGCGGATGTGGTGATCTACGACTATCTGGCGGCGCCATCGCTCCTGGCATCCGCTTCGGCCCATGCGGAAATCATTTATGTGGGGAAAAAAGGAGCGGATCATACACTGTCTCAGAATAAAATCAATGCGCTGATCGTCGAAAAGGCCAGATCGGGCAACATTGTCGCACGGCTGAAGGGCGGCGATCCTTTTATTTTTGGAAGGGGCGGTGAGGAAGCCGAGGTATTGCTGCATGAAGGCATTCCGTTTGAAATCGTTCCCGGAGTGACATCCGCCATTGCCG
>DAIEFO010000256.1 GCA_027325475.1 Desulfobacteraceae bacterium
GGATATTGCAGTTCCCTGGAGAGCGGCGGATTCCAGTCGTGAAAGACTGTTTGTTTCGGTATTGATAAACAACCAGGTGGGATCAACAACAGCTGGATTGGTCCGTCCAAACTCCAGATGGCTACCAAAAAGCACATAGGCATCCGTGAGTAAAAGCTCCAGATCCACCTGCTTTTCCGGGTCCGGAGATTCCTGTTTACGCACTGATTGGTTCAGGGCGTTGACAAGAGATCGGATTCGATCAAGGTGATAATCTTCGGGGGTCAGCCCTTCCTGTCTGGAAGATTCCAGGAGGCTGATCAGATTCTCCGCCTGAGATGTTGGCCTTCCTTCCTTGATCCAAAGAAAATGCTGCTCATGATTTTCATAATACTGGCTGATTACAGAAGCGCAATGAATTTCAGGAGGCCGAGAAAACGACAATGCAGCCATTCTGGCATCTTCTATCCGTTTTTCGAGAATCACTTCTGCCCGGGCAGATGGTGGAAATATCCTTCCGGTCACGGCACAATGGCCGATATCTGTACAGAAAAGCAGCAGGCATCCTGTGATTGTCAATATCGACGTGATACAGGCTAAAAAATGTATTTCGGCGGGTATCGTGACAGGCAGCGAATTTTCAGTGCGACAGAAACTTTTTGATCTGGCAGTAAATTTCATCGGGATGGTCCATGTCGATCCATTGCAGTTGAGGATCTGATTTAAACCAAGTGAACTGGCGTTTGGCGTAGCGGCGAGTATCCTGCTTCATGGACTGCACCGCAGCATCCCAGCTCAGGCGGCCTTCCATATAATCTGCTGTATGACGGTATCCTATGGATTTCATGGATTTCAGCCCGGAAGAGTATCCTCTTGAAAAAAGAAACGTCACCTCATCCACAAGCCCCTCCGCCATCATCTGATCTACGCGGTGATCTATACGTTCATACAATATTTTCCGATCACGATAAAGACCAATTTTCATGACATGAAAAAAAGAATCTCCAAAGTGATGAGCCTGGTGAAAAGACGAAATGGGGCTGCCTGTTATCTCATAGACTTCGAGGGCGCGGATAATGCGATATGTATCATGAGGATGTATCCGGGCTGCGGATTTCGGATCGCAGGATTGCAACCGTTTATATAATACATCCATGCCATCGGTAATCATTTCCTGTTTGAGGCGGTTACGGTTCTTCAGATTTACGGGCGCCGAATCGAATAATCCATGAATCAACGCCCGAATGTATAAGCCAGTGCCACCAACAACCAACGCGGATTTTCCCTCCGCTGACAGCTTGTCAATGATATCATGGCTCATGGCAGCATACTGCTGCGCATCGAAATCGGCATCCGGATCAACGATATTCACCATATGATGGGGTATGCGCGCCATTTCAGCAGCAGTCGGTTTTGCAGTTCCAATATCCATATAGCGATATACCTGCATGGAATCCGCGCTGACGATTTCCGCTTTTAGCTGGGCGGCGATATCAATGGATATGCCTGTTTTACCGACGCCGGTCGGGCCGCATATGATGGCGACACGTGGTTTTTCTCTCATACCGGATTGTCACATTCTAAAAAAAAACCCGTATTCTGGCCAATTCCGGACAGACAATACGGGTTGATAGTGATTGGCGCTGAACCGCCATCTCAGGCATTTCTTACTTTTTCTTCTGTTTCTGCTGTCCCACGCGGACCTTCTCTTTGACAGTGGATTCCGTGTATTTAGCAGAGTTAAACGCACAGCCGAATTTAATTGTTTTATCTTCCACCCAGCGCATCATCAATGCCGGATTTGGATACACCGTGCAGTCGTTGTTGGCGTTAATTTTTACACAGCCTTCACAGTGAGGAGTAACATTTGCCATGAGGCACCTTCCTTTGACTTTTTTAAAACCGTCAATCGTAATTTGAAAGAAAAAAAGGGATTACAACGATGTGTAACCCCCATTATGATAACTGATGTGGCGGGAGCGACGAGGCTCGAACTCGCGACCTCCGGCGTGACAGGCCGGCGCTCTAACCAACTGAGCTACGCCCCCAACATTATCTTGTGAAATTTCCGCTTTCAGACTCTCTGCCTTCAGAACGCTGAAAAACTTAACCGTCTGAAATGGTAGGCGGAACAGGGCTTGAACCTGTGGCCCTCGGCTTGTAAGGCCGATGCTCTCCCAGCTGAGCTACCCGCCCGTCTTTATGTCACAAAGACTTGAACCTTATACAAAAGCTTTTCTATAGTGTCAAGAAGAAAAGTTACACAAGCGGACATCCCGGATGAAATGCTTCCACGGGATGAAGGGGCGCAGATTCAAAACAAAAGTCGCTTCCATTAAACAGAGACATGCCGGGTTCAAGGATAAGTGCATGTGTCAGAACTTCATCCATGTGTTCTACCAGAATAAACTCCATTTGACGTGCAATTGTATCGGGGATATCCTTCAAATCCTTTTCATTTTCTCTGGGGAGAATAATTTTTTTCAAACCTCCCCGATGCGCCGCCAGGATTTTTTCTTTAACACCGCCCACGGGCAGCACTCGTCCCCGCAGGGTTATTTCGCCGGTCATGGCTGTTCTGCGATCCACTGGCTTACGTGTTAATGCCGATACAATCGAAGTACACATGGAAATTCCCGCAGATGGCCCATCTTTGGGAATAGCCCCTTCCGGGATATGAATGTGGATATCACATTTTTTATAGAAATCCTTATCGATCATCAGACGTTCAGCACGGGAACGAACAAAACTGACGGCTGCCTGAGCGGATTCTTTCATGACATCGCCCAGTTTACCAGTAACGATCTGCTCTCCCTTGCCTGGCATGACCAGGGTTTCGATACACAGCAGCTCGCCCCCTACTTGTGTCCAGGCCATGCCGGTGACGATACCGATCTGATCTTTCTCCTCGATCTGGCCATATCGGTGACGGGCAGGCCCCAGGTACTTTTGAACAGACCGGGAATTAATGATTACCGCCTCAATTTCTTTGTTTTTTGCGATGTCACGAGCAATTTTTCGACATATCGCGGCAATTTCCCGTTCGAGATTCCTGACGCCAGCTTCACGGGTGTATTTCTGGATGATGGTCAATATTGCATTTTTGGTAAATTCTATCTTTTTCCCCTCAAGACCGTTTTGCCTGATCTGCTTGGCAATCAAAAAACCTTTCGCAATGTGATATTTTTCGAATTCCGTATATCCAGGCAGCTTAATGATTTCCATTCGGTCCTGAAGGGGCAGCGGAATATCTGGAAGGGTGTTGGCGGTGGTAACGAAAAAAATATCCGAAAGATCATAATCCACATCCAGATAATGATCGTTAAATCCTGAATTTTGTTCCGGATCCAAAACCTCAAGAAGTGCAGCCGACGGATCTCCCCGAAAATCCATGCTCATTTTATCGACTTCATCAAGACAGAACACAGGATTGTTGACACCGACCTTCTTAAGACTCTGAATAATTTTTCCCGGCATGGCGCCGATATAGGTCCTGCGATGTCCTCGGATTTCGGCCTCATCCCGAACACCGCCCAGTGACAGACGGATATATTTCCTGCCAGTTGCTCGAGCTATGGATTTGGCCAGTGACGTTTTTCCAACGCCTG
>DAIEFO010000257.1 GCA_027325475.1 Desulfobacteraceae bacterium
CAAAACAGGCTGATGCACATGCAGGCTCCAGGCAGTGATTACACTGTTTTTTTACAAACACCGGCTGACGGGAGACTGTCCTGTTTTTAAAACGGTTTACGACTGTATATGCTTTCGCCGTAGTACGACGTTTCTCGTTTAAAACGGACAAATCGGTAAACGGCCGATCCGGCGGGGGAAGCTCATTGACTTTATTGCAGGCAGCCTCACAGGACCTGCAGCCCACACACAGAGTAATGTCATGCAAAATTGCAAAACTGTTCGGATAGCCTTTGAAATGTTCGGTGGTTGATGCAGCGGCATTTTTGCCGATGACTGCGCCCGCTCCGGCTGCACCGATCCACCCCAGAAATTTTCTTCGTGTTAACGACATGGTTGATACTCTCGTACTTTCCAGTTTATTGCTTTTTCTCGCTGTGGCAATCGGTACAGCCCATCGGCTTTTCCATTTTCATGGCCTTATGGCATCCCATACACTGCTGATGATACGCGCCTTTCAGCCCCGGCATCTGAGGACTTCTTTCATCAAACGGCTTTCCATGACAATTCTGACATTTCGGCGGTTTCAATGACTCCGGGCTGTTATGGTGGCACCCCTGACAAACCGTCATCGCATCCGGATGAAAATATGCCGCCAGTTTGTTGCCGGCAACGTTTTTCAGAAGTGCTTCGACAATCTTGCGATGGGGAAACGTCACGGGCTCATATTTGTCTGCCAGCGACTTGATTTCCACTTTTTCAGGTATCGCCTTCAACACCGATTCCGGAAATACCGGCGCTACCTGCGTGCGGGAATCGAGCAACGCTTTGGCCGCAGCAGCATCCTGCGCTGGAGATACCGGCACAGTTACAGATGTCGGCGATGACGCAACTGCCGGCTCTGCCGAAGACGCAGATTCCGCAGGCGAAACCAGAGGTTTCATATGACATTTCTGACAGGAAAGATCATCTTTGGGAATTCTGTTCATAGACCGGTGGCAACCTGCACATTTAACATCGCGCTTTTGGAGGTTATGACACCCCACGCAGCTTTCATGCGCATCCGCCTGGTGCATGGCCGTATCCAGAGTAATCCCCCTGCCATCTCTGGCCCCTGTCAGCGTATGGCATTTGTTGCAGGCGTCAAGACTTGCATGATGACAGACTCTACAGGTATCGGTGTAGGTTTCATGGGCCTTATGATCAAACGGCGTAAAATTCATCCGGCCTTCAGGCTGCACTGAATTCTTGCTGATCTTGATCAAAACCGTATCCGGCTGCTCTCGCTTCATTCGGGGGACATCCGCAATTTTTTCAATCCGCGCCTGACGCTCCGGGTCATGGCAGCCACCGCATTCTATGGGGCCTGCTTTTTTACCGGCGGCAAGGGTTTTCCGGTGGCAGGTAATACAGGCAATATGGGAAGCCAGACGGTCGGAAATCCGGTTTTGCTCCGTAACCTTCCCGTGGCAATAACGGCAGGAACCTTCCTTTCCTTTGGCGTAAAACAGCTTTTGGGTCTTTTCATCGTATTCGTGGTGACAAAGCTCACATTTATTGTCTTCGGCCCGGGTATGACGGAAATGGAGGGATTTGTTCATGGCCATCGGCTTTCGGATAGACACCACTCCAGGTTTTTTTCTGTGGCAGTCCCCGCAGGTGACCGGCCCCGCTTTTTCCCCGGCGGACGCGCGCTGTTGATGACATCCAATGCAGCGGGCATGATATATATCCATCACTTCTTTTTTGGAACCGTCTTTCAGCCGTTCAAACTTGACAGAAAGCCGATCTTTTTCCGGAAGATGGCATGCCGTGCAATCCTGATGATTTTTTTGCAGAACGCGGGTATGGGCATCGTGCAGAAAAACAACCGGCGGCCGCTCCAGTTTACCAAAAGCTTTCAGCGTATCGATGGTAATTATATCCGCACGCCCGGCGGAAGCTCCAGGCGGAGAATTCCCTTTAGCATAAGCACTGACGCCATAAATTACAGCAACAGCAAGCCCCAGAAGAATCGTCACTTTACGAAACAATGTGTTGACATCCTCCATGATAAGATTTTCGGTTCGGTTTAACGGCTTCGTAAAAAGCCCGCAAGACGCATTTACGCTGCATCTTTCCCTGCATCCCCATTGTAATTACCAAATTTGACCTGCATCCAGTCGTCGGTTTTTTAAAGCCATAAAATTTTGATTTTACCATTCATCATTCGTTGAATCAATATGTAGTTGACAAGTTTTATGAACAATTTCCATTCGGACAATGCTGTGTGATGATCGTTTTTTACCGAATCACTGGATTTCCGGCATGAGCGGCGACGGCTTCATAGTGCTTGACAAAAGCGCTCGACTTCTTTCAAACTGCGTCAAATGTGGCGTCATCATTTGGAAAATCTCTGCCATGAAAATCAGGAGGATATTATGAGTCTATTGAAGATCGATCAGGAAAAATGCAAGCAGGACGGTTTTTGTGCCGTCGAATGCCCGATGGGCGTCATCCAGTTTAAAGGAGAGGGCAGCTATCCGGAAATTCCGCCGGAAAGAGAGCCGATGTGCATCCGCTGCGGTCACTGTGTGGCGGTCTGCCCTCACGGCGCTCTGGACCACGTCGATGTGCCGCTGGCGAGCAGCCCGGCCATCGAAAAAGCGCTTGCCATTTCGCCGGCCCAGGCCGAACAATTCTTGCGTTCGAGGCGCTCTGTCCGCCGGTTCAAGGATACGCCAGTGGACAAATCTGTTTTGCAGCGGCTGATCGAGATCGCCCGCTACGCTCCGACGGCCAGCAACATGCAGTTGGTGGAATGGCTGGTGATTACCGACAGGGATCGGCTTCACGCCATCGCCGGTCAGGTGATTGACTGGCTGCGGACGCAACTGAAAAATCCGAAAGCCGTGACGATGCCGTACCATCCGCTGTTTGTGAAGGCGTGGGAAGCCGGCACGGATGTGATTCTGCGTTCCGCCCCCTGTCTGGTGACGGCCATGTCGCCGGGGCCTGCGCCTGTGCGTATGGTGGATATAACGATCGCGCTCAGTTATCTGGAACTGGCGGCGCCTCAATTTGGGTTGGGCGCCTGCTGGGCGGGGCTTCTGCAAAGCGCGATGCTGGCAAGTCCGGCTTTGAAGCAGGCTGTGGGAATTCCGGCGGCGTATCCGTTTCATTTCCCGATGATGATCGGCTACAGCAAAGTGAAGTATTACCGGCTGCCCGAACGTAAAGCGCCTAAAATCCACTGGCAGTGATTTCAGGGGCCTCTCCAGTGCAAGGCACTGGTTCAGTTAAATGGGATGCCGTAAAAGGTAGGCTTTCTGCTTTTCAAATGGGGAAGCCACTCAACGGCTCCTTGATACAAACATCGCTAAGCAAATTCCGTGCCGAATTCCGGATTGTTTTCGGTAAAATCTGACATATTATCCCCCTGTATGAAAATAAATTATTGATGCTAACCAATGCGGTTGTAATATCACAACTATTTGATAAATCAATATTTTTTGTAAATTATTGTGGCTTAAGTCAATGACATTGAATATTAACTGGGTCTCGTTCGATCCGCTGCGGACACTGGGGATTCCTGCAACCCCTCTTAAACCCGATCACTGGATCCAT
>DAIEFO010000258.1 GCA_027325475.1 Desulfobacteraceae bacterium
AGAATGAAAGAAAGAGGAGACCGACAATGATGTTTAGCGGTGTGGCCACCATGAAGACGTTCATTTGAGGTACGGTGCGCCCTACGAGCCCTATTCCCAGACTGATCAAAAACAGGGACGCAATGACCGGGGAGCCGATCTTTATGGCCAGTACAAATATATTCCGGACAGCATCCATCAGAAACGTCATGAGACTTCCAGAAGCGTGAAATCCAAACGGGGGAATGATTGTGAAACTCTGAGCAGCCGCCCGCAATATCCAGTGATGGGCGTTTACCGTCAACAATATCATAATGGCAAACATGTACATCAATTCAGAAATAATGGGGGACTGATTGCTGGACATGGGATCAAACACATTGGCGATGCTGAAGCCCATTTGAAATCCTGCCAGTTCACCTGCAAGCTGGATGCCCGCAAAGATAAGCCGTATGAGAAAACCCACGGTGGTGCCGATAGCGATTTCACCGGCAACGCCAACGGCAAACTGGATGACAGAGGGCGTTATGAGAGTGGGTTTCAGGCGGACAATCGGATACAGGACCAGCGCCATGGTAAAACAAAAACCAATTTTAAACATGACGGGGATGTTCTGATTGTCAAATATCGGAACGGTGAGTGTCATGGCGCTGACACGCAGAAAAATGAACAGAAAAAGCTGAACTTGTGTCAGCGAAATGGTCAGCGAGATCATAAATGCCCCGTAAAAACCGGACGTCGAAATACGTGGCGGTTAGTGGATGATGCTCTCGTAAAAAGTCGAAATTCGGACGGCTTTATAAAAAGTCCGCAGGCAAGGCGCGCAAACCCTGAGGAGTGAAGCGTACTTTTGGGTGCGCCGCAACGACGAAGGGTGCAGCGTAACGCAGCATCCGGACTTTTTACGAAGCCGTTAGTGGATGGTTGTCGGCAGGTTGATGATGACATTGCGGGTAAAATCCACCATGACTTCCATCATCCAGGGGAAGAAGATAATCAGGGCGATACCCACGGCGATCATTTTGGGAATCAGCACCAGCGTCATTTCGTTGATCTGGGTGGCTGCCTGAAAAACGCTGATCAGAATACCGGCAACCAGACCAAACGTCAGTGCTGGAGCGGATAACAAAATGGTCGTCTTCATGGCTTGCAGAAAAAACCCCGTTACAAATTCTGGTGTCATCGGCGTAACTCCTTCTATATGAATCCCTTGACCAGTGATCCGACAATGAGTCTCCAACCATCCACCAGCACAAACAGCAGAAGCTTGAATGGCAGGGATATCATGACTGGAGGCAGCATCATCATTCCCATGGAGAGCAGAATACTGGAGACCACCATATCGATAATGAGAAAAGGAATAAACAGTAAAAATCCCAACTCGAACGCTGTTTTCAGTTCACTGATAATGAATGCCGGGATCATGACCATTGTGGGAACATCCGCGGGCGTGTTGGGCCGTTTGAGCCCTGCGATTTCCACAAACAGCGCCAGATCTTTTTCCCGGATCTGCTTGTACATGAATGTGCGGACAGGAACCAGGGCAGCGGTAATCGCCTGATCTGAAGAAATTTTCTTTTCCATAAAAGGCTGCAGGGCATTTTGGTTGATATTCTGCCATACCGGCGTCATCACATAAAATGTCAGGAACATGGCCAGACCGATGAGAATCTGGTTGGGCGGCATCTGCTGGGTGCCCATGGCCTGACGCAGCAGGGAAAGCACGATGATGAACCGGGTAAACGATGTCATCATGATCAGAATTGCCGGCGCGATGGAAAGAATGGTCAGGAGCGCAAAAATCTGAATGACAACCGACACATCTTCCGGCCCCTTGGCCTTGTCCATACCGATGGAAATCATAGGGAAGTTCCCTGAGGTATGGGGCGGGTCCGCTCCGTGCGCCGCGGATGCCAGAACCATCCACAGGGCTATCGTTATGACAACGAATCCTGTCATACACCATAATTTGAGATGATTATTCATGATCGGGTACCTGCCGATCTGGCTCTGGACCGGCAATTTTATCCAGCAGTTGAATATGGTCTCCGCTTAAACCGAGAACCAGCATCGCGCCTGGCACCTGAACCAGTGCAACCTGCTTTTTGACGCCGACATGGCGAATGCACAGCACCTGGAGAAGCTGGCTGCTTTTCCGGTCAGACGTGATCCCTGACATGCGGCGAATCAAATACAGGCCAAGATACAATCCTCCCAGAAGGACGATCAATATTCCCAGCATTCTGAATGCCGTGGCTATAAAGTCTGCTGAATATGTCACCGCAGTTTTTCAATCCGCTCCATCGGGCTGATGATTTCTGTAAGACGAATGCCATATTTATCGTTGATGACCACCACTTCGCCTCTGGCAATGAGGCGCTGATTGGCAAGTACTTCCAGTGTGTCGCCGGCAACCTTGGTCAATTCAATGACGGACCCTTGCCCCAGTTTTAGCAGATCGTTGATCATCAGGGTCGTTCTGCCCAGTTCAACTGAAATTTCCAGAGGGATATCCAGAATAAAATCCATGTTGGATTTTTGAGACGCTGTTTTGTCGGCGGATGCGCCCATTCCGGTTTTTACAGATGCTCCGGATGCCGCAGTGCCGGTTTTCGGTCCGTATGTGACGCCTGGCTTCATTTTACCAGGATTGCCCACTGTCATGATGATCTCCTTTGGGATTTACGAACGTCGTGATTTCCATGGCCCTGCTGCCTTTGGCAACTCCTGGGAAACCTTTGTATTTCGGTATGTTACCGATACTCAAGGTGATCATGTCCTCGGGGCCGGAGTTTAGTTTGATAATATCCGACACCTGAAGGTCCAGTAAATCCCGTACGGACTGCACCGTTTTACCCAATTCTGCAACCGCAACAACAAAGGTGTCGGCCAGAAGATTTTCCAGTTGGGGTTTCCAGGCATAAGCCATGTCTTTTTCCCGCAGATATTTGGTGGACAGTCTCTCCTTGATGGGTTCCAGCATCAGATATGAAATACACAGATAAATGTTTCCGGAAAATTCCTTGCCATGAAGTGAAATTACGATGACCATGACCAGATCGTTGGCGTTGACGATATGGACAAATTCAGATTTGGTTTCAGATTTTTTCAACGATATTTTTACAGGAAACAAAAATTCCCAGGATTTTTCAAAATTAGACAGCACTTCCACCGAAAATTTGTTCATCATCCGTAACTCGATCATGGTAAAATCACGGTTGGGTGTCAGGGGCTTTCCGTCGCCACCAAACATGCAGTCGATCAGCGAGAAGACCAGATCGGTCTCGATGGCCAGCAGCGCTGAACCGATCAGCGGTTCCATGCTGAAAATGTTGTAACTGGTCGGGTTGGGGAATGCCTTGATGAAATCGCCGTATTTCACCATTTCTGTGGATACCAGCGCGACATCGATGGAGCGCTGGAGCGTTGTCGAAAGTGATGTCTGAAGCGCTCCGGTGAACTTGTCATAGACTTCACCCAGCGCAAAGAATTCATCGCGCATGATGATGCGCTGGGATGTCAGGTCATATGGCTCAATCTTGGGAACCTGAGGCGCAACCTCGGTTTCGATATTGACTTCACCCTTGGCCATAGCGCCTAAAAGC
>DAIEFO010000259.1 GCA_027325475.1 Desulfobacteraceae bacterium
GTTCATCGCCATCTGGCTCTACTGCCGCAAGACGAAGGTGGGCGGCTGGACATTACTCGACAACATGGGTATCATATCAGGCATCACCGCCTGCTTCATCCGCCTGGGCAACCTGATGAACTCCGAGATCATCGGCAAGGTGCATGCCCACCATACACGCTTCGATGGAAGTCTTGCCGCGGGGGCCATCCGGAAAGTTTTTGAAAAACAACTTCCCCAGCATCAGACGGACACACGTACTCTGACCGGTTTCCGATATGCCGTACGTCGAAGTAACGGACGGAACTTTGATGATGGTGTGGCACCGGATAGGACAACCTGTACAGCCGTTTCCTCTCACGGTGTACTGCCAGGCCTTTTCGCCCAGAAAAAAAACGGCATTGTTTGTGCGATAAGCGATGCGGTTGAGATTGCGCGGATCGCAGGTTCCGGTATCGACAGGTGGGTTTGCGGCGCCCCATTGTCTCCCTTTCGATGCGAGCCAGCGGCTGGACGGATCGTAGTACTCCGCCCATGGCTGAGGGCTGTTGGGCACCACGTGCTGATTGTTGGCGCCAAGGAGTGAGAGATGGTATTTGACCACCTTTTCCCATTCCTCTTTATTTCCTCCGATACGGATGCCGCCGGTGCCCCGGACACCGATGGCTTTCAGGTTTTTGGAACCCAGCACCGCGCCACCTGCGGCTGAATGAGAAACCGAGTTGATGATGACGGACATGGGAATCACATTTTCACCGGCTTGACCAATCGCAGCCACGCAAGCCTCGGCGCCCATCTGTCTGGAAATTTCATATGTCGTCCGCCGTATGCCCTGCCCCCAAAGTCGGCGGGCATCCCTGATTTCGGCTTTGCCGTCGGAAATCGCAAGCCAGACGGGATGGTCGGCCCTGCCTTCAATAATGATGGCGTCAAATCCGGCATATTTCAGCTCTGCGGCAAAGTGGCCGCCCATGTGTCCTGTCCCGACCAGGTGCTTCGGCCAACAGGTCGGCCACAGCGTGGTGATGGCAGTCCTTCCGCTGCATGGCGCACTGGTACCCGCCAGAGGACCGGTGGCGAAAATAATTTTATTTTCGGGGTCGAAAGCCTTTGTGTCCGCCGCGACTTCATCCCACAGAACTTTGTACCCTATTCCCGCGCCCCCGATGTAGTCTTTGTATTTTTCGACGGTGTCTTCCGTGGTAATGCGTCCGGTAGATAAATCAACCCGCAGGACTTTTCCTGCCCATCCGCCATATGGCGTCATATTACTCTCTCCTTCCGCTGCTTCTATTTATGACAATCTCCACATGCATGGGTTCTGCTTAAAGCGGGTGTTATCCGGGGCGGCGCCTTATCGGTCAGGTCAATCCAGGGCACATACGTCAGGGCCTCGGCTGGACAAGCTTCAACACATTTTGGCTTGCCATCGCACAGAAAACATTTGGTCGCCTTGGCTGTATCTGCATCATATGAGATCATTTCCCATGGGCAGGCTTTCAGACATACTTTACAGCCGGTACACTTGGCAGGATCGATGACCCTGGCGTTGGTAGGTGGTTTCACTTCGATGGCGGCGTTGGGACAGGCGTCAGCACAGGGGACGGGATGCGGGCACTGTTTGCAGAAATCCTGAACGATCAGTCCTGTTCCCCAGTCCCCGTAATTATCTTGTCTGGAGTACAGGCCCGCTGGACCAAAATTCAGATTTCGCCACACTTTGATACGCGACAGCGCGGGGTGCGATTTCCCATCATTGTATTCGGTGCAGGCGAGCTCACATCTGCGGCAGGCAACACATCTGGTGGGATCCGCAATCACCAGTCCATGGGCCTGCTCCGTAATTATCAACGGGGCGCACATGCCGCTGCCCATACCAAAGCAGGTCCATGATGCCATTCCGGCGATTACAGCCCCGCAAAGCTTCAGAACACTTCTTCGTGAAAGCAGCGGCCCCGCTGCGATCATATCTAAAACCTGCTCCGTGATTCCATTGGTTTCAGTCGGCAATTTCATGAGAATGATGGCTCCTGTGAGGGTTGCCCCCATTCCCTATACCATTCTTTGCGGAAAAACAAGGTGGATTTATCTGGCTGCATAAAGGGCCGGCTCCCAGGAGCTGGCCCTCTTTATCTTTGCTATTTCAGGGTAATACCGTAATCGCTGGCTGTTTGAGCCAGATGGTTGACAAAGACATCGGCAAAACCGTCTTCCTCTCCCATCCCCTGTATGATTGTGGTTACCTTGAAACCATTTTTGATAAGAATGGATTTCATACTGTCGGGTTTGTCTCCAGCCATATCATTATGGGCGTGATCGCCTGCCACATCCATAAGGGGTTTAAGCAGTACTTTGGTGACGTTGTCTTTTTTCATCTGCCTGATGATATTCTCGATATCCGGAAATCCTTCAACGGTGGTAATGTAAGTTTTTGTCTCGGGGTATAAGGTATTCATCACATCAACAAGCTGGAGGTAGGCGCCGCTGGACGGAAAGAATTCGTTTCCATGCCCCATGTACAACAGGGCGGCTCCTGCTTCCTTTGCCTTTTGGACGTCACCGGCCAACGCCTTGGCCACTTCGTTAATATCATCCACATAAGGGTGCTTGTGTCCCATGGTGCCCAGGGCCGGGCGGCTGATGACGAGTTTGAGGAAAGGCTGATTTTTTTCCTGGATGGTATGGATTGAGTCAAGCCCATTGATATAGGAAACAAGGTCCAGATATTCCTCCCCCAAGGTAATATGTCCCGGCTGCACCAGGATGGTGGAAAACCCCTCATCCTGAAGATCAGCAATAGTTGCCAGCGGCCCCTTGACGAAAAATATATCCTGAGGGACGGAGGGGTTTGCTTTTTTAAATGCCTCATCGTGCTGTCGTTTGTGCCATATCTTCCGAATCATATTCGAGGTGAAAGCAATCTTGACCTCCGTTCCTGGAAATCTTTTCTGCATCCGTTCACGGATATGAAGAATACCGGGAAGAGCGCTGGGAAAGGTTGTGCCAAAAGTGGCAAGCACAATGGCACTGGTATCTTTGGGGCTTTTTTCTTCTTGGGCGAAAACTGTTGAAACTGACAGGATACAACAAAAAATGGTGAGAAGTGTACATCTGGTAACATGCTTCATAGATCGTTCTCCTTGTTTCGGTCCGGACAAAAAAAACCCGGACCATAATTAAAATGATCCGGGATGTCCCAAACTATCCGAAAATCGTTATCATATTATCTGTCCACGATATTATGATATTACCACTCAGGCAGGTCTTCTGACTTCCGGATCATTCTCACTTCGCGCCTTCCCATCTGATCGACAGTGGCATGTGCGAAGCTCGTCATCGGTTACAGCGGCGGGCCCGTCTTCGAATCACACGAAGTTCCCTATTCAACTTGAAAATATCGTTTAGGATATTCTGCAAGTACCTGAGTTACTAAAGCTATATTTTATCCATCTACCGTTTCATGGAAGTTTTGTCAAGAAATACCCATGACCGGATCATCGGAAATGGCGGCGATGCGAATGCGGGAAACGGCGCCTTCCGGATAAATTCCCTTTTTCATTGCTTCATCCTGTGATATTTTTCTGCACGGTTGCTGATCTATAT
>DAIEFO010000025.1 GCA_027325475.1 Desulfobacteraceae bacterium
ACGCAGCGCCCGCGCGACTACAGGCATCCGCCGTGCCCGTGAAGCCAGTGTTTTCAGTGCACCGTTGTATATACCCGATTCCCGGAATGAGGCAGCCGCAGAACGTCCGGAACTGTCATCCCCCCGGAACTGTTATATCTGCAAGGCGGAGTTTACCCGCCTTCATTTTTTTTACGACGCACTGTGCCCGGCCTGCGCTGAATTCAATTATCAGAAACGCTTTCAGACAGCGTCGCTGCATGGCCAGGTAGCCCTCATTACCGGGTCGCGCGTCAAGATCGGTTATCAGGCGGCGCTGATGATGCTGCGCGCTGGCGCGGATGTGATTGCCACGACACGATTCCCTGTGGATGCCGCCATACGGTTTTCGCGGGAAGCCGATTTTCCTGTATGGAGCAAGCATCTGCATATTTATGGCCTCGATCTGCGCCATACCCCCAGCGTCGAAATTTTCGCACGCCACATCGAACAAAATTACAGTCGTCTGGATATTTTGATCAACAATGCCGCGCAGACCGTTCGAAGGCCGCCGGGGTTTTACGCGCACCTGATGGAGAATGAAACCAGGGCATGGGGTGACCTGCCGGAATCTGCTCAGATGCTTCTGACGGAGCACCAATCGTGCATCAGCCGCTTACAGGCGCTTTCTGCTCCTGACACGGGGCTGGAATCGGCGCTTCCGGCGGTATGGAACGGCAGCGTTCCGGGAATCGGGTTGCGGGCTTCCGCTCAGTTGTCCCAGATACCCTACACATATGACCATGCGGCGGATATGGACAAGATTTTCCCTAAAGGAGCACTGGATGCGGATTTACAGCAGGTGGATCTGCGCAACGTCAACAGTTGGCGTCTTCGGCTGGGAGAAATTCAAACATCTGAAATGCTCGAAATTCAGCTCGTGAACGCCGTAGCCCCATTTGTCCTGTGCAATCGGCTGGCGCCCGTGATGAAACGGGAAAACACCGGCCGAAAACATATCGTGAATGTCACGGCCATGGAAGGAAAATTTTTGCGGTTCAAAACCACAGGACGTCATCCGCACACCAACATGGCCAAGGCGGCGCTCAACATGCTGACCCACACATCTGCCGACGACCTGGCCGGATACGGCATTTTCATGAACGCGGTGGATACCGGCTGGGTTACGGACGAAGACCCTGTGACGCTGGCATTCAGAAAACAGGAACTCCATGATTTTCAGCCGCCTTTGGACATCGTGGATGGCGCCGCGCGGGTTTGCGACCCGTTTTTTAACGGCATTCTGACCGGCAGCCACTGGTGCGGCAAATTTCTCAAGGACTACTTTCCCATCGACTGGTAAATTCGACTTTTTACGAAGCCGTCATCATTATTTTCTTCCGACAATGCAAAGCTGCATCGGGGTCTGAATCGGCAATACACCATGGTGTGGAGGGCCGACAGAAAGCCGGATATCGTGGCACCCTGCAGGGATGTCTTCTTTATCAAACGCACATTCCCATCGCGGACGCGGATCAGACAACACTCCTAGTGGCGCAGGAGATACGACCGGCGGGGAAGGTATGTATGTTACCTGCCGGAATATATGACTGATTCCCACCATCAGTGTCTTCACTTCAGCCCCGTGTTGCTCATCCCGCGCCCAGCCGCTGAAAACGTACCTGCCTGCACTTTTCTGAATGGTTGCCGTGCGCGTACTCTTCCAGAAACTGTCTTCAAAACCTCTGTGATTCACACTGTCAATTGCGTATTCGATGTTGCCATTGGGATCCACATAACGGTGGAGCGCCCAGTCCAGAAAAACGGCCCGGCTGTGTGATTGCCCGGCGGCCTTCAGCCACTGTTCGTAACGGTTAAAAAAAATGACGCCGATGGAGTTTGTCAAAGGAACCACCCCAAACCGCCATGAAAACTGCTCTTCAGCAACGCTCAAGGGAACATCCTTTAAAAGAATCAGCGCGATGGCGCTGGCCATTCCAGATCTGTCCGAACCTCTAAAACAGTGCAGCAATATGGGCTTTTTCAAGGTCAAGAGCGCTGTAATCAGTTGACTCAGATGGTTCTGCATGGGCAGTTCATGAGAGGCAAACGCGATGTTCAGCATCTGAATGTGGTGCTGCTGTGCGAAATTTTTCTCATTGTCAAACGATGGATTCCCTTTTTCCGGGCCCAAAAGGGAAATAATCGTTTGAATGTGATGGCTGACGGTGAATGTTTCAAGTTCAGGCACCGATAGCTGGGCGCTTCGGTATATCTGCTGGTCGATGACCGTATGAAACCGGGGATCAAGGACGATGTACCATGTGATGACGCCGCCAAGAACAGCAGCGGCCAGCAGGCAGGCAACCCATTTTTTCCTGAAAACGGCTTTCATTTCAATGTGAAACATGGTAGTTCTCACTTTATTGGACAGCATCGACATTGCTTGTGGTAACCTACAGGATATCCTTATGAAATCATCGATTTCCCGCTTTATAAATTTTGACTACCGGATAGCGATACTCTTGTGTATTGCGCTTCTCAGTCTTTTCTCTGTACTGAAGTCTGCCCCGTTATTTGATGAAGATGAGGGCTTTTATGCAGAAGCAGGCCGCGAAATGCTGGCAAACGGCGATTATCTGACCGCATACATGAATGGCTCTGCGCAATATGATAAACCCATCCTCGTTTATTGGGCCGAGTGCCTCAGCTTTCGCTTTCTGGGGCTGAATGAATTTGCGGCGCGCTTTCCTTCGGCAGTGGCAACGCTTTTATGGATGCTGGCGATTTACCGCTTTACCCGGCGTCACATGGGGCCTTCCACTGGTTTTTTAACCGCCCTTTTTTTTATCAGCGCCATTCAGATCACCATCACCGGCAAGGCGGCGATTGTGGATCCGGTGCTGGATCTGTTTTTAACCCTGTGCATGTTTGACCTTTATGACTACCTGCAACAAAGAAACTATCGCATCTATACGGCGGCTCTCTATGCAGGGCTCGCTTTTCTGGCCAAAGGCCCGGTTGCCATCGCCATTCCGTTGGGTGTAACCCTGTGCTATTGTCTGATGCAGCGCCAGATGCGTCAATGGTTGCGGATGGTGTTTAACCCTTGGGCGATTCTGGTGTTTGTGCTTGTCGCGCTGCCCTGGTATCTGTTGGAATATCAGGCACAGGGAATGGCATTTATACAGAATTTTTTTCTGAAAAACAACCTGGAGCGCTATTCTCATTCGTTTGAGGGGCATTCCGGCTCCATATTCTATTATCTGCCCGTAATCATTATTGGAACACTGCCTCACTGCGGACTCCTGATCCCGTTAATCCGGAAGTTTCGGAATTTACTGAAAGATGATCTGCTGCGCTATTGCCTGATATGGATAGGTGTTGTGCTGGTGCTGTTCTCTTTAGCGGGCACCAAGCTTCCCCATTATATTCTCGGCGCGTTTCCGGCGCTGTTTATCCTTTATGGATACGTTTATGAGAAACAGGAACGTTTCCGTACCTATCTGATTCCCGCAGCCGTCTTTTTGTGGATTCTGGTTGTAGCGCCCCTGGGTATTCCCTGGATTTTGCCTATGGTGCGAGACAGGTTTGCCGCGTGCATGATGGCATCGGGAGAACCGCTCTTTGGCACTGGATACTATCTGACGGGCGTTATACTGGCCGGCATCGTGACACTGCTTTTTTTCTTGAGGATATCTTCAGGCTCCATCAAACCGGCGATTGTCGTTTCAATCGTATATCTGATTCTGATGAATACGGTATTGATGCCAAGAGTGGGTGAGCTGATGCAGTCTCCGGTAAAAGAAGCCGCACAGGTTGCTGCCGGGCTTCCGGACAAAGTGGTGATGTGGGGGCATTCACTGCCCAGCTTCATGTTTTACACCCGGAAATTTGTTCAGATGCGACATCCCGCACCCGGTGATCTGCTGCTGACAAAAGAGTCCAAGCTGTCTGAAATCGGCCCTTATAAAATGATCTATGAAAAAAACTGTATTGTACTGGTAAGGGTGCTGGGGCAGAATTCTTGAAGTTCAATCGCAATGAGAGTTCATTCTGAGACCTTTTTCAATAAATTCGGCAAGCGGTGAAATATTTCAAGAAGTGTTTCAAGAAGGTCTCCACGCCTGAATTTGGCTGCCAAACGTTGTAGGCTCACGTTCTGATCTTTATACAAAACGCTTAAAGCCACCTCAATCAGACTCATTGCGCCAGAATGGTATTCATCACCTTTTGTCTCGATAAGCTCGCGCGCATCATCAAATATACGATGGTTAAGCTGGTCGAGCTTGATCCCCATTTCGGTAAGTAACGAATTATCCATAAGCATCGCGACAAAAGAGGATGAGTACCTGATAAAATCAGGCGCATCAAAAGCTGGCCTTTTGCGTCTGTTCTCAGCAATTCTAAATAAGAGCACGGCAATTATTGCTTGAGCACCATTCAAGTCATCAGTAAAAATGATGTCATAAAGTTTTCCGAAATACCCGCTCGTCATGAATTTTCCTTGGTGTGGGCGATGACGCCAGATAGAAAGCACATCTTCAGCCGCTGTTCCACTGGTAATGTCTGTGGTTTTTGTAGCCACCTCGCTTCTTTGTCGCCTGTTGCTGTAGCCCAACTCTTCTATCGACATGGCAAGTTTCTGCTGCCGGTCATCATTTGAACGTAAATCTCGCAGATCAACAGGATTCTGGTTGTTGGTCGCATATGTGATATTCCGAACTAAATTATATTTTTTTGTGCTGAATAGTTACAAATGAAGATGTTCAACTTATTGAATATGTGTAATTTAAAATAGTTATGCCTTAGAACAAAATCATCACGCAATTCTGAAATGTTCTATTGACAGATTTTTGAATTGATGCTAACGCAATAAATGTGAATATCTTCTGAATTTCCAATAAGTTTTGGACGACTGAAATATCCGGGGTCCCGCGTTATGCTGTTTTCATTTTAACGCCTCATCAGGAAGGAGGAAACTAACTTCAGGACGGAGCCGAAGGTTTTCAATCCATACAAAAGTAAGGAGGAGCTACAATGAAAAAATCGATGATGGTGTTATTGATGTCATTGTGTTTCATGTGTGTCGTTGTCAGTCCGGCTTTTGCAGCACAACTAACTTTGACTTTGACTAAAACAACTGATTATTCTCGGACGGATTTTGGAACAGGGAATTTCACGGCATACACAATGGTGTGGGCCGGTGATGTTTATTTATCAGGATCTAAGATAGGTGATTTTACAGCTACTTTGACCAAGACAACTTACACTTCGTCGGCTTCACCGATCAACTACGATATAATCGTTCCTTCGGGGGGAACCATTCCTGACTTTATATCTGTTAAGACGAGTCACATCCCTACAGGAAACGGATACGATCATGGAAGCATATACGCTACATCGCCCGCATTGTCATTCCTGATAGGCAAAACCGTTACAATGAACGGCGCCACAATGACCATCGCTTATTAAATGGATACAGTTGTTAATTTTAAGAAGTCCAAAAAATCATAATACAGATATATTCGAAAAAGCACTGGCCCTACATATGCTCAACAGTCTTGTTTTATGAAATATCTGCCGGTTCTACCCCCAAAATGAAAAACAGTAAAATCGCTTGACCTACATGAAAATGGGAAGGGAGATGGAATTTTTATAAAACCCTTCTCATTTTGCCCTGTTCTCCGAATAAACTCCCAATTCCCCAGCATTTCAAAAGCCATTCTGTATTGTAGCCTGCTATCACCAACAAAAAAGGAAAAAAACCGTCCGGGATTACACGTGATTCCAGTCTCCTGCTTTATTTGAACAACAATCTTATGCTGATATTGCCCTTGATGGTTGCTTACCCCTTTAATTCGCCCTCTGGCAAAGGCGGCTTAAATGGTCGTGGTTTCATCCATGATAGCTGTTAGTGCGAAGTGGACAGAAAATTCGACTATTTTTTTATGGTTTCGAATACGTCTGTGACAATGTATCTGTCGGAGATACCGGCTCCGGCGGCATTAGGTTCCTGGGCGCCTGCCCTGGACAGCCCATACATGGCCTCTATCGTGCGCAGGATGTTGACATGCGTAATGCCTTTGCCTTCGGGGTAATCACCGGGCTTAATATTGGCGCCGGCAAAGATCGTGACAATGCGGTTCTGAACATCGAGGCAGTACTCGCGATCCCGGCCGTTGCCGAGACCGGATTCTGTACCCACCAGGGGATTGTCAGTTCCATATAACCCCTCTTGTCGTCGTTTTCATCGAATGTGAGGATCAAAAGGCTGTTGTGATTCTTGGCCCATTGAAAGTAGGGATCAATGTTTTTCCGCAACCAGGAATCTCCAGCCGGTACACTCGCCGTGACGGGGCCGTTGTGCATGTCGTTTTCTAAATTGGGAACGATAAAGGCAACGGTGGGCAATGAGTCATATTGGGAGGGATCGGTAGGAAAATCCGCAAACCTGAGGTTGGATGATTCCGGAACCGCAGTGCCATTGGGAACGTTGCCAAAACTGATCCAGGGAACATGTTTTCTTGCATACAGGCCCCACGACGCTTTTTCTCCTGAGAAACCGATTTTAGGCAGACTCTCTGAATAGCCCTTGAAGGAGAGTCCTTTTTTGATCAGTTGTTCGCCAAGATTGGCAGTCATAAACGGATAATGGGGATAATTCTCTTTGGATGGGACTCTGTCAGTGAAACCGATGGTCTGATTGTCGCCTGAAAACAGCCAGAAATAATTGCCCTGGCTGAAGTGTTCCTCGCCGTACATCCGGGTGAAATCGGCGCCTTCTTTCTTCAGTACTTTATTGATGTATGGGGCGTTTGCATTGCCGATGATCTCTTCGTAATCCTTGTTTTCCTCGATAACGATTACGATGTGGTCATAGACCGGCAGACCGGCAGGCCATACCAGCGTGGGAGCCTCTGGCGTCTGTGCCTTGCCGGAGTTCGCATATACTGCAGTCGCGCATGACAAGAGAAGGAGTACAAGAATAAAAGCGAGTTTTCTCATAACGGGTTCCTTTGTTGAGGTTTTTTATCGCGTGCAGATATTCCAGACCCCTGTGACATCAAGATAGCTCACACCCTGTTTTCCCCCTCACCGGCGCAGCGCCGCCGCGTTAACCGAGATGAGACGTCCGGTTGAATACCACCTGCCGGCTTTGGGCGTAATTGTCTTCATAGACCTTGGACCTCACCTGAAATATGGAATGAATGTTGTTTTCGGTCAGCGTTTCGCTACAGGGGCCGCTGTGAACCACGCGCCCCTGTTTCATCAGAACCAGGTGCTGACAGAAGAGCGCTGCCAGATTGATATCCTGCATGACGGCGATGACGGTGACGCCTTCCTGCCGCACCCGGTCGAGCGCCAGGCTGAGCAGGGAAATCGCATGAGCGATATCCAGATTGGAGGTGGCTTCATCCAGAATCAGTACCGGTGTGTTTTGCGCCAGCGCCCGCGCAAAAATCACCCGCTGCCGTTCGCCGCCGCTCAGCTCCGATATCAGCCGGTTTCCAAACTCCTGTACGCCGGTCTGCACCATGATATTGTCCACCCTCCGCTGATCTTCAGCCGTCGGAAACTGCAACCGGCTCAGATGTGGATAGCAGCCCATCAGGATGATTTCACGGGATGTGAACGGAAAATTGACCGCGTAATGCTGTGGAACCAGCGCAATTTCCCGGGCGATCTGCCGACGGTGATAATGCGCCAGGGGCTTTCCCTGATAGCGGACAATTCCTGCGTCCGGTCTCTGGTGCCGGATCAGGATATCCACCAGCGTGGTTTTCCCGCAGCCGTTCGGCCCCAAAATGCCATAAAATACGCCGGCTTCAAGGACCAGAGAAACATCCCGGATAGCCGGGCGCGTCCCGTAGTCAAAAGCGACGTGTTCCATCTCAATCATCATGGGCCCCGGACATCTGGCGTTTTCGGTAAATATAACAGAAAAACGGTCCTCCGATCAGGGCGGTCAATACGCCGATCGGAATTTCATGCGGCAGCACGGCTCGTGTCAGCGTGTCAGCCGCCAGCAGCAGACAGGCTCCGGCAAGAATCGAGACCGGTATCAGACGCGGATTGTCCGGCCCGCAGATCGTCCGCATGATATGAGGCACCAGCAGTCCGACAAATCCGATAATCCCGGATACCGATACGCAGACGGCCGCCACCAGAGAGGCTGTAATCAACAGTATCAGACGCACTTTCCGGATATCCACCCCCAGAGACGCCGCCGTGCGCGATCCCAGCGCCATGACGTTCAGTTCTCTGGAAAAATACATGGATACGCCTGTTCCCAGAATCAGCACGGCCAGGGTCAGCCAGACATCCGCCCATGTCTTGGAGGCAAAGCTTCCCATCAGCCAGAAGATGATGACGCCGACCTGTTCATCCGCCATATATTTGATGAAACTGACGCCCGCAGATAAAATGGCCGAAACGATGATGCCGGAAAGAATCAGGTCGCCGGATGACAGCCCGCTGCCGGATGACGCCAGATAGATGACCGCCAGCAAGGTTAAGGCAGCCCCGGCGAATGCTAAAAGCGGCACAGACCACATTCCCCAGGCGCTGATATTCAGCCACAGAGCCAATGAGGCTCCCAGCGCGGCACCCGCCGATACGCCCAGCGTATAAGGATCTGCCAGAGGATTCAGGAGTATTCCCTGAAATACCACGCCAGACAACGCAAGCCCTGCGCCTACCGTAGCGGACGTCAGAATCCGGGGCAGACGCACCTCGGTGATGACCACCGGGAACAGCCGGTTGACGCCGTCCGTCAAGGACTGAACCCCCGACAGCTTGGCCAGAACAATTTTCAGCACATCGAAAAAATGAATGTGCATATAGCCCATACCGCTGGAAGCTACGATAAGGGCTGTCAGCAGAAGCGATAACCACAGAGCCTGAAACCTGGCCGAACGAAAAAAGCGCTGGACGCTCATGATAAATTGCCGTCAGACGCTGCTGCCCATGGGCCTGCAATCTGTTTCAGATGGTCTATCCAGATATCCGCGACAGTATCGTATTCTAGAAGCCCTTTTAACACCGGTTTACAGAAGATTCCCGCATGTTCGAGCGTCGATTTCCATGAACCGTTGCCGTCTCCAGCCATGTCCTTCAGCGCGTGATTTCCGGCAACCGCCAGACAGGGCAGCAGCCAGGCCGTATGAATGCGCCGCTGAAGCAGCCGCTCCTGAATGTCTGCAACATCCGGCCAGCCGCTGATGGTTCCCAGAAAAACAAGCGGATCCCGCTCCTGAAGATGAAACATCAGCGCGGTGTAAAATGCGTTGGAAGGGTGCGGAGATCCGTGTCCTACAAAAACGACGGCTTCCTCCGGCGCTCGCGCTTTTGGAATGGCGGCCAGCAGGGCGGCGGTCATGTTGTTCATGTCCGCTTTCGTACTCAGGAGCGGCAGTCCGACCCGAATTTCCCGAAAGCCGCCGATCATTTGTCCGAACATCCGGCAGTTGACCAGGAGCTCATGATTTTCCTTGCCGGAGATTACCTGAAGCGACTGTACCGCCACATGCGTAAAACCGTCATCCATCATGCGCGCCAGCGCCATTTCCACGGAATCAAAGTATTGACCTTTCTGAGCCAGGACGTGCCGGATTCGGGGAGATGTATAAGCCCAGCGGATCGGCATGTTCGGGAAAAGCATCTGCACTCTCTCTGTCATGCGTTCGTAGGCGGCCTGCGCCTGGAGTACGGTGCTGCCGAAACCTACCAGCAGGATGCCTGTCTTCGGCGTTGCGGAGTGATGTGTGGCCATAATGATATGCTTCCCTTGATTTCACTGAATAAACTGCACATTTATGGAAGAACGGAATTTCTGTCAAGGAATATTGATGAAGTCGGGTTTGCCGCAGCCGAAATTCGGGATATTCAAAAATCGCCTTGACCTTTTATGATGTGTAATGTATTCATAAAATCATGAATAAAAATACAATTATATCAACAAGATTTAGTGTGAGCCTGAGCGTTTTTGTTCATGTATTACTGCGTGCGCTGGAGGTGAGGCACAGAGGGCAAGAAGCTGGTATCGGGGGAAAGGCTTGAAGTGATTATGCTTTGATGCCGAACCTGTGAGTTCGATTCCTGCTTTGTGCTGTGTTGGTCTGGTAAAAAGTCGTCAAGATTCATTCATCGTATGTCATTGTGTCTTTTTTATTGGCTGGAGGATATTATTGTGGCTTCCTATGAGGAAAACTCTGTCAGTTTTACAGAAAACTCTTTAGACCAGAGACAGCTTGAGGAAATCGAGCGGATTTTGCATTCAGATCTGATTTCAAATGGTGTTCACTGTGTGTTGTTGATTGATCTGGCGGGTAACATTATTGCAAAGGATGATAATGGTGCTTCCCGGATAGATATGTATTCCCTGGCAGCCCTTTCCGCCGCCAATTTTGGCGCGGTGGAGGCGATGGCGAAAATTGTCGGTGAAGAAGAATTTGCACTGTTGTTCCATAAGGGAGAGAGTGAGAGCCTGTATTTTGGAAAGGTAAACAACGAGCTGCTGATTATTACCGTATTTGGTAAAGAGATCTCTTTGGGGCTTTTGCGTATGAAAGTGGCGGATGCTATGGAACACATCCGGAAAATCTGGAGAAAATTCTGATCGAGCCATTGCGGTTGCGAGGAGGTAGTTGGATTGGCTTTCATCAACATAAAGAACAAGGAGGTCCAGGCTAAAATCGTTTATTACGGGCCGGGCCGGGGCGGAAAAACCTCTAACCTCGAGTATATTTATCAGCAGTTTCGAGATCGTATTCCTTCTGAAATGGTGAGCATCAAAACGCATGGAGACAGAACTCTGTTCTTTGATTTCATGCCGTTCATGGTTGGTAAAATAAAGGGATATTCTGTACGCGTACAACTATATACGGTGCCAGGGCAGGTCAAATACGACGCAACCCGGAGGCTTGTTCTGAAAGGCGTGGATGGGGTCGTGTTTGTTGCAGATTCATTGTCTGTGCAGCGGAAAAAAAATCTGATTTCATTGAAAAACCTTCAGACGAACCTTGCCGCCTACAAAAAAGATATTTTCAAGATTCCCCTGGTGCTGCAATACAACAAAAGGGATCTGGAAGATCAGGGAATTCCAGTTCTTCCGATAGATATACTGGAAAAAGATCTCAACCAGCAGCTAAAGGTTCCGTCGTTTCCTGCCAGCGCGCTGAAAGGAGACAACGTGGTGGCTACACTTAAAAAAATAATTTCTCTGACCATGGTGGCTTTTCAGAAAGGGCTGACATAGGAGGGCTTTTGCGATGTTGGAATCAGATGCATCCGCTCAGGAGATCGAAAAACGACTCGATGAGCTTTTTACAGATATTCCCCCGGAAAATCAATCGAAACCGGCGTTTCCGGAGTCTCAATCAGCAGCGGGTATGTCTTTGGAGCACCATCCGGTAAAGACGATGTCGTCTGAAAACCAGACGAAAGACTCCGAAGAGGATATCCGGAAATCCAGGCCGTTGTCTGTTCTGAAATCCATTGTTCTTTCTATGGACTGGGAAATCACCGATAATATCCTGAACGAACTGCTTCAGGAGCTGGAGCGGCTGAAAGTGGTTCTGAGTCAGGATGTCATCGCCGTCAAGTGTCTCCAGTTGCTTGAGGCGCTCGGAAAATATATTCAGAAGAAAAAAGCCCGTACCCATCCGGATTCTGTCAAACTGCTGCAAGCTATTTACCGCGATCTGGAAATCATGCTGCTGTCCGGCGGAATTTCCAGTGCCGCCAAAAGAACCATCCTGGCAGATGAATTTGCTCAATTCAAAGAACTCAAGGCGAAACTGGTGGAGTCTTCCCGCGAAGCTTCTTCAAGAAGCATTCCTTACCGCTCCCGATTTGCTCCTGAAGGGAATCAAACGCCGGAAAGCGTCAAATCAGATGCCGTAACGGATGATGAGCATCTGAAATCACATGAGGTCTTCCGGTGTACGCTCAATGAAATCAAAAAAACACTTCATTCCGAATTCAGCGCACTGCGGGCTGAAATCATGCTGTGGCGAAATGGGGAATAGTTGTAGGCGCACAAGATCGCCTGGCTTCAGGAAAGTACATGAAACAGTCAATATTTCAATAAGCACAGGTAAAAATAATATTTGGACAGAACTATATCTCCCTCAATGGTTTTGAAATAACTGCCGATGTCTGCGTAGGTTACTCATGACAGTAAAAAGCGCTTTTGTGGTGGACAATGATGTCATATTTCTGAATTTCATCACGGATATTCTTACGCAGGAAGGATATCTGGTCAGAACCGCAAGCGACGGCAGAGAAGCGCTGGCGGGAATTTTGCGGTCACCGCCGGATGTTCTGTTTACAGACCTGATCATGCCCAAAATATCCGGGGAGCAACTGATTGCCTATATCCGGGATCGTGAAAATCTGCGGCATATGACCATTGTGGTAATTTCTGCAGCCATCATTGAATATGCCGGTCATGAACGGATTTCCGCAGACTATTTCATTGTCAAAAGCGACGTCCATACGTTTCGACGGCAGCTTCAGAAAACAGCCAGGGATATTTTCTGCGGTTTATTCTCCGAACGGGAGCAAGCCGATTCAAATCTGACACTCAGAAGCCGGAGGATCGTCGAGGAGCTGCTCAACAGCCGCCAAAATATTCTTCAGATTCTGGAAAATATGAGAGCCGGTCTGCTGGTGTATGATGATGACCTGCGGATACTGAGCGCCAATCCTGCTGCCGAGCTTATGATCGGTAAATCGGCCAGCCTGATTCTTGGAACGCCTGTCGAAGACCACATGGAAGCATCGTATTGGACGCTGCTCCAGGCGTTGATGAAGCCTTCTGGAGATATCCCGGTTTTTCAGGATATGAAGATATGTATCCGCGACAGGGTTCTCGATCTGAATATATCGCATCTCCAGAATCCGATGGATGGCTCCTGGAAGGGCGGATTGATACTGATGCACGATGTCACCCGGATCGAAAGGCTGCACAGGTATCTGGAAGCGGCGGCGCGGGTGGCTTCCATGCTGCTCAAGCGGGAAAATGTTCACAGCCAGGTGAAAGCTATTCTGGAAATTCTGGGCCTGGCTTCGGGCGCCAGCCGTTCATACTGGTACAGGAACAGTCAGGATGCTTCCGGAAATATCGGAATGAGCCTTAAGGCCGAGTGGTGCGCAGAAGGTATTTTCCCCCGGCGCAACGCGAACGATTCCCGCCGGCAGTATTATCACAACGGGTTATCTCGCTGGTATCAGGAGCTTGCGGCGGACAGAATCATATCTGGATCGGTTCATGATTTCCCGTTGTCCGAGCAGGAAATCCTCAGAAACTTCAGTGTCCATTCGATGGTGTTGATTCCACTTCTGGTACGCGGAAAATTTGAAGGATTTATCGGATTCGATAACTGCTCAGGGGATATCTTGTGGAAAGATCCCGAAATCAATCTGCTGCGGCTTGCTACGGATTCACTGGCCAAGGCCTTTGAATACGACGCGTCCCTGATCGAAAAACATTATCTTCAGAATCAACTCCTTCATTCCCAGCGCATGAAGTTCATGGGAGAAATTTCTGCGGGGATTGCCCATAATTTTCGCAACATTCTCTCCGGCGTCATGGGCAATGCGGAGCTGATTAATTTGAAGTATCCGGATCTGGAGGGGATTCAAAAACACACATCCGGTATTATCAGTATCGCCAAGTCCGGATCGGATATGATTGCAGGGTTGATGAAATTTTCCAGAATGGAATCTAAAGGTTCCAAACGCATCTTCAATCTGTCCGACACGCTTGAGGAATGTTATCAGATTATTTCGACATCTTTCAGAAAGCAGATCGTCATTCGCAAAAAATGGCCTGCGTTGCTGCTGCTGGAAGGAGAGCCTTCCGAACTGACCCAGGTTTTT
>DAIEFO010000260.1 GCA_027325475.1 Desulfobacteraceae bacterium
GCATGATCAGAAGGTCCGCCGCAGTATCACCGTGTTTCTGGCATCACTTCTGATCATTGGCGCCGTGGGATACACGATCAACTGGGGAGATACCGGGAAAAAACTGAATGCCACGCTGGCTGAAAGAATACTGCTTCGGGAAATTAACAAGAATCCCGAAAATCCGGCTCCCTATAACATTCTGGGAGATATTTATGTGTCCCAAAATAAACCGGAAGCGGCAATACACGCCTACGAAAAAGCTCTGTCACTTCAGCCGGACAATTATTCGGCATTGAACAATCTGGCATGGCTTCTGGCAACCAGCGCCAATTCATCGCTTCGTGATCCTCTGCGTGCCTTGAAGCTGGCAGGAGAAGCCGCAGCGCTGAAACCGACGCCACAGATACTGGATACGCTCGCTGAAAGCCTTTACGCCTGCGGCCGTTATGATGATGCAGTAGCCGTCGGTGAAAAAGCGCTGAAACGGGCGACGGAAAACCTCGACTACTTTCAGAACCAGGTGGAAAAATTCAAAAGAGAGGCTGCTCGACATCGAAAAGCGCTGCTGCCAAATGCCACCTGAAGAAAATATCACCCTAAAATGGTGCTTGTAAGACCTCTTCAAACCAGATAGAATAATTTGGTTTAGGGTGCGTTTCCAATAACCTTTTGTCGAATTTCTTACGGATGATGTGAAATCTATGGGCATTCTGTCCTCAAATGCTTCTATTGCGCGCTATCAGGTGCTGGGTCAGCTTTCGGATCCGGTGATGGATACACTGACCAGACTCCTTTCTCAGCACGCCATCGAAGAAATTGATGCAGAGAGCATCGATAAATCCATCGGGTGGACGTCGTTTGAAAATCCGTTCAAGCCGGATTTTTCACAGTCCAGTTTTGTGGTTGGCATCTATTTTTTGTTTGCATTCCGAATAGATAAAAAAGCCATTCCCGCCAAAGTCGTCACCAAGCAGTACCTCCTTGAAATGGAAAGACGGTTGAAAGACAGCGGCAAGGAATCTTTGTCCAGAAACGAAAAGAAACAGATCAAGGAAGACGTTCTTCATCAGCTCTCCCTCAGAATTCCAGCAACGCCCAATGTTTTCGACATACTATGGAACTATGAAAAATCGACGCTCTGGTTTTTTTCAACACAAAAATCAGCCAACGAAGAGTTTGAATCCTTTTTTACCAAGACGTTCAAACTCAATCTTATCCGGCATTTTCCCTACACAGCGGCCATGGATTTCCTGACCGATGTTCAGAAAGACATTCTTGAAAAGCTGGCGCCATCTCACATTATGGAGTAATTTGTGTTAGATATTTCAGTTGCATATAACCGATATAAATTTTTAGGAAACGAATTTCTGTCCTGGCTCTGGTATGTCATGGAGCATGAACCCGACAGGCTTAACGCCGTGACGGACGACAATATTCAGTTTACGATCGGTAACCGCATGGTTCTGGAAAACGCTGCTCACAATGCTTCAGAAACCGTTACCATCAAAGGGGATGACGCAGGGCTGGAAGAAGGCATGCTGGCATTGAGAAAAGGGGCTTTCGTCACCGAGCTGAATCTGATGATCGCAGAGGAGGAAAAGCAGTGGCAGTTCACCATCAAGGGAGAAAGCCTGAATATCACCGGCCTCAAAGTGCCTGAAACCGGAAGAATTGAAACCCGTGAAGACATTGAGGGTGCGGTTCTCGAAAAAATTTTTCTATATGAAAAAATCATGGGGTGGATAGATGCTGTTTATGCGTTTTTTCTGGGCGTAAGGCTCTCTTCAGAATGGGATGACGTTGTCATACCTCAAATCAAGAAATGGATATTACAGTAAAACGAGAGATGCTGTGATCATTCATCAAGAAAGGCGTATTCAATGAAATTTACTCTGAAAAAATCCAAAATCCTGGATGCGTTGGCCAAAATTCAGGGCATAGCCAACCGGAAAACAAAAGACGCCATTACATCCTGTGTGCTGATAAAGGCATTTGAAGACGGGTTGAAATTTTATGTGACCGATTACGAAACCGGGTTTATCGGCTTTTATCCGGCCGCCGTGGAATCTGAAGGCACTATTGCGATCAATGCCAAAAAACTCTTTGAAATCGTAAAAGATTTTCCGACCGAAAACATACTGGTCAATGAAGTCGAAAATTACTGGATCGAAATCGGCAGCCACAATATTCAATATCATCTGGTAGGGATGGATCCTGTCAATTTTCCTGAAATACCTGAAATCGAGGACATGCCTTTTATCGAGATGGAAGCCAGACACTTCAAGAAAATGGTGGATAAAACATCTTCGATCACGTCTTCCCCCGAAGACAAACGGGAACATATCATTGGCGTATGTCTGGAGACATTTCAGAAAAACGATGAAAACTGGATAAAAATCATCTCGACAGACGGCAACCGCCTGGCGGTTGTTGAATTTCCCTGCATCAATGAATCCGGTCTGACACTGGGGAAATCCGTTTTGATTCAAAAAAAAGGATTTAACGAGCTTTCAAAAATAATTGTTCCGGAAGGAAACGTCTTTATCGGTATTCTGAATAACAAACTGTTCATGAAGCAACAGCGGGAAACGGTCAGCGTCGGGATGGTGGCGGGAAACTTCCCGGATTACTCTGTATTGATCGATATTAAAGATGCGAAACAGATTATCGTCAACAGGCAGTTGTTTATCATGACACTCAGACGCATGTCCATTTTTTCAACAGAAGAATACAAGGGCGTTATTTTTAATTTCAACGATGACAAAATGGTCGTCAGCTCCACCAATCCGGAACTGGGAGAATCCAGAGAAGAGCTCTTTATCGAATACCCGTCCGAAAACATCGAAATAGCCTTCAATCCCAGGTATTTTATTGAATCACTATCGGCCATCGAGGATGAAAAGGTGATATTGAATATTACCAATGACCAGAAGCCATGCCTGGTTGAAGGAGAAACCGACAAAAGCTATCAATGTCTCATCATGCCCATGAAGATATAGCTTTAGGGATAGGGAAGATTATGGAAAATAGAACATATACCGCAGATAATATCAAGGTACTTGAAGGTCTCGAAGCAGTTCGCAAGAGGCCCTCCATGTACATCGGCAATGTCGATATCGAAGGGCTTCATCATCTGGTTTATGAAGTTGTGGATAACAGTATCGACGAAGCCATGGCCGGATATTGTAATGATATCAAAGTGGTCATTCATACGGATAACAGCGTCAGCGTCGAAGACAACGGCAGGGGAATTCCGGTCGGCATTCATAAAAAAGAGAATATACCCGCCGTTGAAGTGGTCATGACCAAACTTCACGCCGGCGGGAAATTTGATGACAGCTCTTACAAGGTTTCAGGTGGTCTTCATGGCGTTGGCGTTTCCGTAGTCAATGCCCTGTCGGTATTTCTCGAACTGGAAATTTACTCTGAAGGTAAAATATACTACCAGACATACGCCAGAGGAAAAAAGACCAGCGAGCTTGAAGTTCGGGGAACAACTGACAAACGCGGCACTAAGATCCACTTTACACCGGATGCAGATATTTTTGCCATTACCACATACGATTTCGATATCCTTCTGAGAAGATTGAGAGAACTGGC
>DAIEFO010000261.1 GCA_027325475.1 Desulfobacteraceae bacterium
GGAAAGGTTGTGGTACTGCCTTGACATATTCGACGGCCTCGTAAAAAGTCCGCATCCTTCGTCATTGCAGCGTACCATAAGTACGCTTCATTCCTTGCGGATTTGCGCGTCTTGCCTGCGAACATTTTGCGAAGCCGTCTGAAAATCGACTTTTTACGAAGTTGTCAGTATTGATGGCCTCGTCATTATTATCTGGATAGATTATGAAACAATATGTCATTGATCAGTTAAGGCCGGATGACTACTTTAAAATCAGAGGATATCTGGAATCCAACTGTGCGTCAACGGCGCTTCCCGATATTTTCTGGCTTTATCTGCCTCCGGAGTTATGGACGGATGTTCAGACCGTGCATAAGGATTGTTCTCCTTTCTATATGGCGCTGGAACTCACTCAGGCGTCTCTGTCCTGTGAACTGCTGGTGCGGACGCCCTCCCGTCTTCGATGCGACTGCATGGGATACGCTTCCAGAATTCAGCGCGACTGGGTCATTGAGACAGTGGAGGATATGTGCAGGAATCTGGAAATATCTCTGTAAGTTGCTGTGGATGTGCTGTCTGGGGTATGCTGTAATGATCAAGAAAACAGCGCAATGCAAAAAAAATGAGACTTTATCGGGAAGCCGTCAATTCTTTGAAAGCAGGTTATGAAGCTATCTGATCTGATTTACTATATCTGGACGGGATGTATTATTCTCTGGGTAGTGCTGGTGATCATCGTTTTTGGTACCGCCGCCATTGTGGCTTCTTTTTTCGATAAACGGGGAGTACTCCCCCATCTGGTCGCCAGAGCATGGGGAATGTCCATCCTGAAAGCCAGCCGCATCCATGTGAAGGTCAAGGGTTTTTCCAATATCGATCCTGAAAAACCCTACATTTTCATGCCCAATCACATGAGCAATTTTGATATTCCGGTGCTTCTGGCGCATTTGAAAGTGCAGTTCAGATGGCTGGCCAAGGCGGAGTTGTTTCGCATCCCTCTGTTTGGTTACGCCATGAAGCGGGTGGGATATATCAGTATCGACCGTTCCAACAGAAAGTCCGCATATGAAAGCCTGGCGCAGGCTGCGGAAACCATTCGCAACGGCCGGTCCGTTCTCATTTTTCCAGAAGGCACCCGCAGCCGGGACCAGTCTGTCAAAACGTTTAAGAAAGGCGGTTTCATGATGGCCGTCGAATCCGGTGTGCCGATTGTGCCGGTCATCATTCACGGCACGTGGCGGATTATGTCTAAAAACAAGCTGATGATACGTCCCGGCAATGTGGTGATGGAAATCATGGAGCCCATAGAAACCAGGAATTACACGAGAGAAACCAAGGATGCTCTGCTGGAAAGGGTCCGATCGGTGATTGTCGAAAATTTTGAAAAAGGGAAAACATATCCGTTGTGAGCCTGAAAATCATACCACTGGGAGGTCTGGGGGAAATCGGCCTCAACATGATGGCGTTCGAGAGCGGGGGAACCCTGTTCGTTGTTGACGCCGGGTTGATGTTTCCTGAAGATCATATGCTGGGCGTTGATTTTGTGATTCCTGACATGACGTATCTGCGTCAGAACCGTTCTCTGATGACGGGCGTTGTGCTGACCCACGCCCACGAGGATCATATAGGCGCGCTGGCCTATCTGCTGAAGGAAATCAATGTTCCGGTGTTTGGTACGTCGTTTACCTTGGGGATGGTGCGTCACCGGCTTGAGGAGTTCGGGCTCCTGCAGTATGTCAGTCTCCATAGTGTCTTTCCGGGTGAAACCATTCAACTGGGTGTTTTTAACATCGAATTTATCCGTGTCAGCCACAGCGTTGTGGATTGTGTGGGGCTGGCCATCTATACGCCGGCAGGCCTGGTGGTGCATACGGGCGATTTTAAAATCAACCATTCCGCAATGTCGAGTATGGATACAGATGTGGCCCGTTTTGCCCGATGTGGCGAAGAAGGGGTTCTGGCGCTTCTTTCGGATTCCACCAATGTTGAAAAAAAAGGATACACAACTTCCGATCATGAAATTGGTGAAAATATTGCGGATATTATTGAGGCCAGCAGGGGACGTATTGTCATCGCCCTTTTTGCTTCGAGTGTCTTCCGGATTCAGCAGATCGTTGATATTGCCGCTGCCAGAGATCTGAAAATTGTTTTCAATGGAAAAAGCATTGAAAACTGTGTTCATATCGCCAGAACGCTGGGATATCTCAATATCCCGGAGGGCACGGAAATCTACATCAACCAGATCAATAACTATCCGGACAATGAAATCGTTATCATCACAACCGGCAGTCAGGGAGAGCCGATGTCGGCGCTGGCCAGAATGGCCAGCGGTATTCATAAACAGATCAAAATCAGAGATGGCGATACGGTCATTCTCTCGTCAAAATTCATTCCAGGAAACGAACGCGCTATTGCCAAGATCATCAACAATCTGTACCGGAAAGGTGCGGATGTCATCTATGAAAAAATTTCCAATATCCATGTATCCGGCCACGCATTCCAGGAAGAGCTGAAATTGATGATTCAGTTGACCATGCCCCGATACTTTATCCCTATCCACGGAGAATACCGGCATCTGGTGCTTCATGGCAGACTGGCGAAACAATTGGGAATTCCCGATGCAAATATTCTGGTGATTGAAAATGGCCAGGTGGTTGAATTCGATGAAGGCGTGTGTTTTCAGAATTCGGTGGATACGGGGCGGATACTGGTTGACGGGAAAGGGGTGGGCGATGTCGGCAAAAGTGTTTTAAAAGAAAGACGTGTGCTGGCGGAAGATGGCATTGTCGGTATCACTATGGGATTTGATGAGGAAACCGGCATCGTGATTTATGGCCCCGAGGTGTTTTCCAGAGGATTTGTTTTTGAATCCGAAAGTGGCCATTTGCTGGAAGATGCCAAGTGTGTTATCCTGGAAGTCGTTGAAGATATTACGCCTGAAACCCCCAATCGGGTGGAAATGATCCGCGTCCGGGTGCAGACAGCGCTGAAGAAATATTTCGAGTTCGCCATTCATCGCCGCCCTGTGATCCTTCCGTTTCTTTTTGAAATCTGATGAAGCTGCAATCCCCTCGTACGTTTACCTCAACCCCCTGGCAGAGATGCTTATGAGAACAGAGCAGAGACAGTGGACACACTTCCGATCCTGGGAGCCGGAATCATCAGCATCTATGGGCGAATCCGCGCAACTGGTCATGCTGTTTGGCGCTACAGCGGTTCTGAAGGCGCGATATCTCATCGACCAGGTCAAAACAGCATATCCCAATGCCCACATATTCGGCTGTTCCACGGCTGGAGAAATCACAGGCGACCGCGTATCCGACGATACGCTGGTATCCACCGCCATCCATTTCGAACACACCCGTGTCAGCGGCGGCCGGATACGGCTGACGCAAACGGAAAACAGTTTTTACGCCGGAAAGATGCTGGCGCAGCTCCTCGATCCTGAAAATCTGACCCATGTCATGGTGTTATCGGACGGGCTGGCGGTCAATGGCAGTGAGCTGGTCAGGGGGCTGGTGCAATACCTTCCGGAACATGTTACGATTACCGGCGGCCTTGCCGGAGACGGCGATCGTTTCGGCGAAACGC
>DAIEFO010000262.1 GCA_027325475.1 Desulfobacteraceae bacterium
GGCATCATTTTCGACCCGGGAAGACAAACCGGTCAGAGAATCCGTCCTGCGCTGAATGTGGATAGTGGTCTGATCCGTAATTTCACCCAGCACATTCAGACCGTCCACTGTGTAGAGCAATGCACCATTCACCCTGTCAACGACGCCCTGAAGATTCTTCAGAACCCGGATATTGTTGCCCGTCAACTGCGACAGGCCAATGCCGTTTTCGGTCAGTGCATCGAAAAGAACGCCCTCAATTTTCAGCAGAATACGGCTGGTACCCACAGTCACGGTTTTTGCCTGATGTTTGATGGCGTCCACCGGTCTGGCCAGATAGTTGATCGCGCGTCCCAGAGACTCGAACAATGTGTTCAGCATGTTCTGAGCCGTCCCCTTTTTGCCGAAATCCAGCGCGAAATCCAGCACCGGCAGTCTGCCCGCCAGATATTTCAGGAGAATGGACAAATCCGCTCCTGCCTGATATCCCATTGTCGCGCAAAGCCCGTATGTTTCATTATGTTTTTTCAAGTGGTAATAGAATTCAGCGATTTTCTCCCGAAAAGGTCTTTCAAGTACCAGTTCATACACATCCATGCCTTCTTGAAGATAGCGGTTCACCATCTGCTGCAGATCTTCACGGAAATCAAAAAGGAGTTTCGACCCCTCATGAATGGACAGTGCCGCAAAATATCCCCAGAGATGTCCTGCCAGTGTATTTACCACCGGCGCTAAGTGTCAGCTTACTTCTGGAACATGAAACACATCATCAGCATATGGTTCAAAACGGTCTTCCCCTTCATCGGCGATGACAATCACCGCCGCTTTATGGGCCTTGAAAATAGCCGTGTCCTTGATGATATCGCCGATGACGGTGCCGCGTGTGCCGGCGGCGCACACAATGATAAGAGGTTCGGACGACAGGTCGATATGTTTCTTGTCTTCGACATAATCCGATGAAATGGTTTTATAGCAGAGCTCACTCAGCTTGATCCGGATTTCATCCGCCGAAGACTTGTTGGGACCGCTGCCGACCACCGCCCAGTAGGTACGTGTCTGTGCCAGCTTCCGGGCGGATTCCCGAATGATTTCCTGCTGGGAAAGGATGCTGCGCATTTGCTGTGGCAGGTCCAGAAGGCGGCGGAGTTCATCCGCCATAAACACCGTTGTTCTGAGTTTTCTGAGGCCGGCAAGAAACAGCCCCACCAATGCTCCGGCAACAATCTGTGAATAGAACGCTTTAGTGGACGCCACCGACATTTCGATATCCCGCCCGCTGCTGGTGTACATCACCCCATGAACCTTGAATGTAATGTCGGAATCCCGCCGGTTGACAATCGCCATGGTAAAGGCGCCTCTCTCCCGTGCCATATCCACCGTGCGGTTTGTGTCCGCCGTGGTTCCGGATTGCGAAATAGCCACCACCAGCACATCGTTCATATTTCGGGAGGTTTCCGGGCCTGAAAGCCGGAACCCGCTCAATTCGGAAGCTTTCATGGCGGCAATCTGAATTGACGGATCATCCAGATAATATTGAGTGATATCCGCGCATGCCTGCGCCGCGACGCCGGCGGTGCCCTGACCGATAAAGAATATCCTGTGGATGCGGTTCTGACAGAATGCCTCCCGGACAACCGGCGGTATGACTGATTCTCCCAGATCCACAGACGCCATGCCGGATTCCGGATCTATCCGCCAGCGGTTCAGGAGGGTTTTTTCGACCGATGCCGGTGCTTCGGAAATTTCTTTAAGGAAGTAGTGAGGAAAGCCTTGGCGGTCAATGTCGCGGGACATAATTTCTGTGGTTCTGATATCCGTATCGTCCAGAACAATCGGCGTTCCATTGTAATACATCGCCTTGATTGCAGCCGTCGAACCCCCCGAATCCTGATCCAGAATAAAAATCTGCCCCTGGGTGGAACCCGACGGGCTGTTGACGATTTTTTCCCCGTCCATTTTGATGTATCTTCTGGTTTCTTCAACAAATCCATATACTTCTGAGACAGGCATGTAGTGATCTGCGGCAAGCCCCACAAATATCGTCTGACCACTGCCTTTCTGGGCCAGAAAAAGCTTTCCGGGCGCCATATCCGTTGTCATGGAAATGGCGTGAGAGCCCTTGAACGTATTGACGGCGTGGCGAAATGCATCTTCCACATTCATGCCGGCGTGCACAAATTTCTGGATTTGCAGTGGAATGATTTTGGTATCCGTGGTTATCTCCGGAGAAATCATGATTCCGCCGGCCTCGAGTTCAGATTTCAGCTCCTGATAATTATCGATATCTCCATTCAGGCAGGCCTGAATGATGCCCGAATCCTCAGAATGAAACTGCGCAGAACGGTTATCCACCGGATGACAATTGGCGGCGGTGATGGCGCCCACAGATGCCCATCGGGTATGTGCCGAGATGCCGTGGAAGTGATGAGGGATTCCGGCAATCACATGAAGCAGCGCATCCTCACGGATCTGCTGGCGGATAAAAGCGATGTTGTCGCCCAGCTTTCCGATTTCCGCAGCTACCTTATAAGTAAAAACCACAGCCGCCTGAGACAACGCATCCTGATGGTACAGGTTATGCGTGCTGATTCCCCGGTTGAGCAGGATTTCCTGATTGCTTCTTTCTGCCAGCTCTTGAGACAGCCCTCGATTTTTTAAGATATCCTGAAACTGCGCATATCCGGCGGCGTCCAGAATAAATATCTGGGAGATTCCGGCGGAATCCCGGCCGCGGACTTCCAGACGGTCGATGCTGTTCAGCACTGCATTGAGTTTTTTGAAAACCGCCACTGCTTCCGGTGAAACCACATTTGTTTCACCGATCAGGTCTCGAATGCGCGTTACATTTTCCAGAATTTCCAGCTTCAAACACCATACAACATCTTTCAGCGTTTCAAGGCTGTGTACCATGACAAGCATGTCTTCAGCGGAGATCACTCCCATATCCTGATTCAGCGCAGCAGATTCAGACCGAACACTATCTGAAATCCGTTCTGAGATATCCGAAATTATCTGCTGCAAGTGGGGACTGGTATATATCTGTGTGAATACGTCCACTGTCTTTAAACGCTGCGATTGATCCATGAGCGCTTGCAGTGCCGCTTCGCCGCCCATGTAATGAAGATTCAGCGGCAACTGGTTCTTCCGGCATGTGGCATAGCCGGAAGACGTAACGGAAGCCGCCGTTTCCGTCAGAAGCTCAAGCTGATGAGCGGCGCTGGTTTTTCCGGATCGTTTAAAAGAGACTATCCCTGAAAGCCCGCAGCAAAGCAGCGAAGGACGGCATGGAAAGATGACAACGGATCTGTCCGGGACATGATTCAGGCTGCGTCCCACATATATATTTGTTGACAGGAATATGAGAAGATATCGCCTAAAAACATTTGTAATGTACCATAACAGATGATTTTTCATAAGATTTCCTTATCATCGATATAGAATGGAGTTATCAAAAATCGATTTTCGGATAGTTTTGAACCGGCACTAAAAATGCTTGTATAATGCACCAACATCAAACTCGAATCAAATACAAATATTGACGGCTTCATAAAAAGTCCGGAGGCTGCGTTGCGCTGCATCCTTC
>DAIEFO010000263.1 GCA_027325475.1 Desulfobacteraceae bacterium
GGATGTGGTTTTGCTGGATCGCAACATGCCGGATATGGATGGAATCGCGACAGCCAGGCAGTTGCTGGCGCTGAATCCTGCAGTCCGCATTATTATCGCGTCCGGTTATGAAGCGGATGGCCCGAACGGTATTCCCCGCTACCTTCAAGATACCATCAAGGGATATATTGTCAAACCTTGTGAGATTGCCGGATTGCTGAAACTGCTGAACGAGGTGCTGATACAGTGACATCGAATTCTGATATTGCATTGCCGCTGGAGATAACCGTCGGTATTCACGAGGCTGAACTCTATCAGTCCATGGGACTTTTAGAACCCAGTCTGAATATTTACAAGCGTCTGGTCGCCGATCCCGCTGTTGGAGAATCACAGGCTTTACAGGAACTCCACAGCAGGATTGATGCCCTTCAGAAGCTGATTCAGGTGCAGGAACAGGAAGATGCCGGCGTTTCTCAGAAAGAGCTCTCCATTCTTCAGGGTAACCAGGTTGATGAAGACAGTGTTGAAGCTCTGATCGCAAGCGCTGCCGCATTGAAGGATCTGGGGCTGTTTAAGGAAGCCTGCTCCGAGTATGATAAAGCTTTTCAGAAAAATCCGCTGACGCCGAATCTGATATTCCAGTTTATGGAGAGTCTGTTTCATTTCCAGTCGCCTCGCCAGGTCGTAGATCATCTATCCCACCAGATTCATCGTCAATATATCAGCGATTCGGAAAAAGCCAGACTCGTATCCGACATGGGGCTTGAATTCGAAAAGCGAGGACACAAAGATTATGCGATTGAGCTGTACAAATCCGCCATTCAGATGGATCCATCCGGCGGGGAAACCGACAAGCGTCTGTCCGCGCTGCTGTCACAAATATCACCAGGTTCCCGGTATGATTATTTGATCCAGCAGAAGCTCATCAATCCCGGGCAGCTTCAAAAAGCTCTGGTGCTGGCTCAGAAATCCCGGAGCAGTGTGGAGTATGCACTGATGGAGGAATTCCATCTCGATAAGGCGGAAATTGGGAAATCGCTGTCGCAGTTTTATGGCTGCTCATTTAAAGCATTTGATCCTCAGCATCCAGTGCCTTTCGAGCTGATCCGCAATCTGAAAAAATCTTTTTTGATTCACGATGTGTGGGTTCCTCTGGGGTGGGACAAAAACCGCATCCAGATTATTGTGGATGACCCTAAAGATATCCGGAAAACCGATCATATCAAAACGCTGGTCAAGGTGCCTGAAATCGATCTTTTCGTCGGTATCCGGGAGGATATCGAGCAGTTTATCAGCCATTTCTACGCAGAACATGCGACGGAACCCTCGGAGCTGTCCCTCGGAATTGAGGACATCATTCCCAATATCCTTTTCGATGAGGAAGAACCCGCCGAAGATGATGCGGAATCCATGGATGAATCTACCAGTCAGGTGGTCCGGCTGGTGGATCAGATTATGGTGGCTGCATATCGCAGCAATGTGTCCGATATTCATATCGAACCATCTCCGATTACCAACAAAACCGTCATTCGCTTTCGGATGGATGGCGTTTGTCAGGAATATCTGAAGGTACCAAATTCAATGATAAAAGGGATTCTGTCCCGTATCAAGATCATGAGCAATCTGGATATTTCTGAACGCAGGCTTCCACAGGATGGCAAAATCAAGTTCCGGCGAAAAGGGGTGCCTCAGTTTGAACTTCGTGTCGCCACAATTCCCACCACCGGCGGGTATGAAGACGCGGTACTCAGAATTCTGGCCAAGGCAGGCGCCATGAAGTTGACCCAGATGGGGCTGAATGAGCGAAATCTGAATATCATGCAGAAGATCCTCGTGCAGCCTTATGGTATCATCCTGGTTGTAGGACCTACGGGGTCTGGAAAAACCACATCCCTGCATGCCGCGCTGGGGTATATCAACAAACCGGGAATCAAAATATGGACAGCTGAAGACCCTGTTGAAATCACACAGCAAGGGCTGCGACAGGTTGAGGTAAAGCCTCAGATCGGTTTTACTTTTGCCAGAGTCATGCGATCTTTTCTGCGGGCGGATCCGGATGTCATCATGATCGGTGAAATGCGCGATGAGGAAACTGCGTCCATCGGTATCGAAGCATCGTTGACCGGCCATCTGGTGTTTTCCACCCTCCATACCAACAGTGCGCCGGAAACCATCACCCGGTTGCTCGATATGGGGCTGAACGCCTTGAATTTTTCAGATGCCTTTCTGGGGGTGCTGGCTCAACGACTGGTCAGGACCCTGTGTGTCAACTGCCGCCAGTCCTATCATCCCTCGGAAGAGGAATTCAATGATCTTGTCACGGCGTATGGCGTTGAAGCCTTTAAATCGACAGGAATTGTCTATTCGCCGGATATGACGCTATACCGCCCGACAGGGTGTGATATCTGTTCCGGGAGCGGATATAAAGGCCGTATGGGTATTCACGAACTCATGGAGGGCACCCGCGAAATCAAACGCATGATTAAAAAGCAGGCGTCTTCGGAAGAGCTGTTTATCCAGGCGGCCAGCGAGGGCATGATGACCCTGAAACAGGATGCGATTCAGAAAGTTTTGCAGGGAATTACCAATATGCAGGAGGTCAATCGTGTCTGTATCGGATGAATTCGCCAAGCGTGTGTTAAGAGACAGGATGGTGATATATGAAAAAAAAAGCGCTGGTTGTAGATAACGATTTCTTTTTTGTCGAATTTTTAACGGAACTTCTCACCAAACGCGGTTATGATGTGATCAAGGGATATGATGGGCAGGAAGGTATCACGCGGATAAACGAAGGGGATGTGAGTGTCCTGTTTGTAGATATGCTCATGCCCAAGATTGACGGAAGGCAGATGATTCAATATTGCCGGCAGCAGCTTCCCAATGCCCGTTTTCCCATCATTGCCCTGTCCAGCACCCTGATCGAAAAACCCGAAGATGTGCAGCATATCGGTGCGGATTATTACATTGCCAAATGTCCTGTCAAAGCCATGAATGAGCATATCGGGCGTTTCATGGACAAGCTGGAGAAGCAGTCTTTTCCGTTCAGCCGTGATGAAGAGATACAGATGCCGGTGCCGCTGTATCCCCGCCAATCCACTGCCGAACTGATGGAGGCCATGGACTTCCAGGCGGCTGTGTTCGAAAGTATCGGCGCTGGTATTTTCGTCACAGACAAGAGAGGGGTTATTATCAAGGCCAATGAATACGGACTGGACATTACGCAGAAAACCATCGGTGATGTCCTCAATTGTCATGTTACGACACTGGTGCATCTTTCTGAAAAATCCAGATTTGCAGAGGCTCTGAAAAAAATAGCCAGTCGTCGGGAACTGAACCGGGTTGTGCTGGACGTAGCCATTGACGCCGGAAAGGCCCATTGTATGATATCGCTTCTGAAAGTAAATCAGGAGGCGATGGGCTGGATTGTCGTGATGGAGAGCATGAATCTCAGAAGGTAGTGCAGGGGACGCGGACTTTTTTTTATGGCATCTGTCTGGGATTCCATAGACGGGTTTGTCAGGTGCTGATTATAGG
>DAIEFO010000264.1 GCA_027325475.1 Desulfobacteraceae bacterium
AGCAAAACTTCTCCGCGTATTGCAGAAACGGGAAATCTATCGCATCGGAGATCCGACACCTATTACGGTAGATGTCCGGATTATTGCTGCCACCAATCAGGATTTAAAGGAAATGGTCCGGGAGAAAAAATTCCGTGAGGATTTGTTTTTTCGGCTCAATGTCATCAATCTCGTTGTTCCGCCCTTACGAGATCGGCCGGAATCCATCCTCCCTTTCACTTATCACTTCCTGGAAAAGTACAATTCCTTATACCGTTTCAGCAAACAGATCGATCAGAAAGTCATCAGCCTGTTTCTGGAATACGACTGGCCCGGCAATGTGCGTGAACTTGAAAATCTGATCGAACAGATGGTGGTCATTACTCCTGGTGAAATTATTGACATACAAAGCCTTCCCGACAGATGGAAGGGCAGTACAGCCGACAGGACGCTGCCCGCCATCGGCGAGCGCCCGTTAAACGAAATCATGTCCGAGCTGGAGCGCTCTTTATTGGAACAAGCTGTACACCTTCACAAGACAACACGAAACATCGCAAAAGTTTTGCAGATAAACCAGTCCACCGTTGTACGCAAGCTCAAACGTTACGATATTAAAAACGATGGCTGCTGATGCCTGTTTGCATCACACGATGCCACTTGACATCACAGGGTACTTCTGAGTCCCATAAAGCCTTTTCGACGATACGAGCCATTTTTCGATGCGAAATTGCATCAAAAAATGGCCGCCGATTTATCAAACAGCCGTAAAAACACCTTCCCCGCTGCTGAATCACACATCTTTTTCCCGAACACAACCTCCCTGTATCGCTCAATAAAAAGGCAGCGATAACACCAGTTCGTTCCGCATGACACGGCCGCAAAACCGATTTTTCCCGCATTGGCATTGTTATTGCTGAACAGCTCAACAAAGATGACGGCTTCGTAAAAAGTCCGCATGCTGCGTTGCGCCGCATCCTTTTTTTACGAAGCCAACAAGATACCTTAAATCGTTTAAGCAGAGGAAGGACACCCCGTGATGATGAATGCCCGGCAGTATGAAGAAAGCTTACGCAAACTGAATCTCAACGTATATATGTTCGGTGAAAAAATCACGAATGTGGTGGATAATCCCATTATCCGTCCGTCCATGAATGCCGTGGCTCTAACCTATGAGCTGGCGCATCACCCGAAATCCGAAGATATTATGACGGCCACATCCCACCTGTCCGGTCAGAAAATCAACCGATTCACCCATATCCACCAGAGTGTGGACGATCTGGTCAAAAAAAGTAAAATGGGCCGACTGCTGGGCTCCCATACCGGGTGCTGTTTTCAGCGCTGTGTGGGCATGGATGCTTTAAATGCCTTATCCATGACGACGTTTGACATCGACCGGAAATACGGCACCGAATATCACCCGCGTTTTTTAAAATATCTGGCGTTTGTTCAGGAGAACGATCTTACCTGTGACGGAGCGATGACCGACCCTAAAGGCGACCGCAGCCTGCCGCCGCATCAGCAGCATGACCCGGACCTTTATCTTCGGGTGGTGGAAGAAAAGCCGGACGGAATCGTGGTCAGAGGCGCCAAGGCCCATCAGACAGGCGCTGTGAATTCCCATGAAATCATCGTCATGCCGACCATTTCCATGCGGCAGGAAGATAAGGAGTACGCCATATCGTTTGCTTTGCCGTCCGACACCGACGGTATCACCTATATCATGGGCCGGCAATCCTGCGATACCCGGAAACTGGAAGGAAAGACATTTGATGTCGGCAACGTGCGATACGGCGGCCATGAAGCCCTGGTGGTCTTTGACAACGTGTTTGTGCCATGGGAACGGGTTTTCATGTTCAAGGAATATGACTTTGCGGGTCAGTTGGTAGAGCAGTTCGCCTCTTACCACCGCCAGAGCTATGCCTGCAAAGTCGGTGTGGGGGATGTGCTGATCGGAGCCGCCCAGACCATCGCTGAATTCAACGGGGTGTCCAAAGTTTCGCATATCAGGGACAAGATCATCGAGATGAACCAGCTCAACGAAACGCTTTATTGCGGCTGCATCGCATGCGCGGCTGAAGGCCATCCGGAGCCAAGCGGCACCTATTACGTCAACACCCTGCTGGCCAATGTGCACAAACAGAACGTCACCCGTTTCCCCTACGAAATCGCCAGGCTGGCGCAGGATATCGCCGGAGGACTCATGGTGACACTGCCTTCGGAAAAAGATCTGTTGTCGCCCGAAGTGGGGAAATGGGTGAAAAAGTACTATCAGACATCTCCGAACGTTCCGTTGGAATCCCGGCTCCGTATCCTTCGTCTGATCGAGAACCTGACACTTGGGACCGCTGCTGTGGGGTATCTGACCGAATCCATGCACGGCGCGGGCTCTCCTCAGGCGCAGCGGATCATGATCTCCCGCCAGGTCAACATGGACGGCAAAAAGAAACTGGCGCAAAAGCTGTGCGGCATTACGGAAGGAGACTGAAATGAACTGGAAAGATTACTATGAATCTCATCAGACCAGCCTGAATGCAGCCGCCGGTCTGGTAAAATCGGGAGACAGAGTGGTTGCAGCCCATGCCTGCGGTTCTCCGGAGCCTCTGCTGGATGCGCTGGTGCAAAGAGCTGGAGACTTGAATCAGGTGGAAATCGTCCATATGGTTTCCATGGGCAAAAGCGCTTATTGCCTGCCTGAGAATGCCTCGTCTTTCCGGCACAATTCGCTCTTTGCCGGCGGCAATACCCGGGCCGCCATCAAAGAAGGAAGGGCCGATTATACCCCGTGTTTTTTTTCAGAAATCCCCTGGCTGTTTCGTGACGGCGTCCTGCCGGTGGATGTCGCCATGATAACGGTGACGCCTCCGGACAAGATGGGCAACGTCTCCCTGGGTGTCTCGGTGGATTACACCCGTCAGGCAGCGCTAAGCGCTAAAAAGGTAATCGCCGAAGTAACGCCTTCCATGCCAAGAACATTCGGAAGCGCTTTTCTTCATGTGACGGAGATCGACCACTTCGTCCTCAGCGAAAGACCGATCATTGAAATGAAAATCCCTGTCATCGGTCCTTTGGAAAAAGCTATCGGTTCTCACGCCGCAGAACTGATCAGAGATGGTGATTGTCTGCAGCTTGGGATCGGCGCCATTCCGGATGCAGTTCTGTCCTTTCTGGACGGCAAAAACGATCTTGGCATTCATTCGGAGATGATCTCCGATGGCGTGATGCGGCTTGCCGAAGCCGGCGTGATCACCTGCCGCCGTAAAAACCTGCATAACTCAAAGATTATCATCACCTTCGCAATGGGGACACGGCATTTCTATGACTGGCTGGATAACAACTCCATGATCGAATGTTATCCGGTGGATTACACCAACAACCCTTTCGTCATCGCCAAAAATAACAACATGGTTTCCATCAACTCGGCTATCGCCGTGGATCTGCTGGGACAGATAGCTGCCGACACGCTGGGAACGCAGCAATTCAGCGGTGTCGGCGGGCAGGT
>DAIEFO010000265.1 GCA_027325475.1 Desulfobacteraceae bacterium
AACGGTCATTCAGTATCTGCTTTCTGACGCCGGTCAGATGACGGCCTGGCCGCAGATCAAACCCTGTCTGAACCCAGGAGACGCGCTTTATTTTTCACATGGGTTCGGCATCGTGTTCAAGGATCAGACGGGCATCGTTCCGCCGGATTTCGTGGATGTGATTCTGGTCGCCCCCAAAGGCTCCGGACGCACGGTGCGCACCAATTTTCTGGCGGGCAGCGGCATCAATTCGAGTTTCGCCGTTCATCAGGATTATACCGGAAAAGCCAAGGAGCGCACCATCGCACTGGGCATCGCCATTGGTTCCGGCTATCTGTTCCCCACCACGTTTGAAAAAGAAGTCTATAGCGATCTGACCGGTGAGCGCGGCGTTCTGATGGGGTGCCTGGCCGGCGTCATGGAAGCCCAGTACACGCTGCTGCGCAAACACGGGCACAGCCCCAGCGAGGCGTTCAACGAAACCGTGGAAGAGCTGACCCAGAGCCTGATCCGTCTGGTGGCCGAAAACGGTATGGACTGGATGTTCGCCAATTGCAGCACCACCGCGCAGCGCGGCGCTTTGGACTGGGCGCCCAAATTCCGGGATGCGGTGGCGCCGGTCTTCAAAGATCTTTACGACAGCGTCATCACCGGCAAAGAAACCCGCAGGACGCTGGAACGCAACAGCGCTCCGGATTACCGCGAAAGACTTCAGGAAGAACTGGAAGCCATCCGTCTTTCGGAAATGTGGCGGGCGGGCGCTGCGGTACGCGCGCTGCGCCCCGAAAACCGGAAACTGTAGATATTATTATCGGGGCAGCCACGCAGGGCTGCCCCTGCATCACTTGTGTGGGGGTATCAATATTTCATGGAACCGATTCTGCTTTATGACACCACCCTGAGAGACGGCGCCCAGGGAGAAGACGTCAGCTTTTCGGCTGAAGAAAAAATCCTGATCGCTCAGAGGCTGGATGATTTCGGCGTTCATTACATCGAAGGCGGCTGGCCGGGGTCCAACCCCAGAGACATGCTGTTTTTCGAGCTGGCGCAGCAGATTGAATTCAGACAGGCCAGGCTTGCGGCTTTCGGCTCCACCCGGAAGCCCGGATACGCCGCCGGCGACGATCCCAATATTCAGGCGATTCTGGAAGCCAAAACACCGGTGGTGACCATTTTCGGAAAGTCCTGGGATCTTCATGTCGGTAAAATCATGGGCAACACCCTTGAAGAAAATCTGGCCATGATTCGCGATACGGTGTCTTATCTGAAGCAGCATCACCGGGAGGTCATCTACGACGCCGAACATTTTTTCGACGGCTGCAAGGCCAACCCGGACTACGCCATGTCCACCCTGATCGCCGCTATGTCCGGCGGCGCGGACGCCATCGTTCTCTGTGACACCAACGGCGGTTCGCTGCCGTTTGACCTGGAGCCTGCCGTTATCAAAGTACGGCAGGCTCTGGCGGAACACGCCCGGAAATGCGAGCGAAAGGACGCCCCCAGAATCGGTATCCATACCCACAATGATTCCGGCCTGGCCGTGGCCAACAGCATTGTCGCGGTAAACGCCGGGGCTACTATGGTGCAGGGCACCATCAACGGATACGGAGAAAGATGCGGCAATGCCGATCTCACCTGCATCATTCCGATCCTGAACCTGAAGATGAAACGGGAATGCGTGTCTGCAGACAGCCTTTCCAGGCTCAAAACACTTTCCCGCTTCGTCAGCGAAACCGCCAACATGACGCCGCAGAACAGCATGCCGTTTGTAGGCAAAAGCGCCTTCGCCCACAAGGGCGGCGTGCATGTGAACGCCGTCATGAAAAGTCCGGTCGCCTATGAACACATCGATCCCGGCTTGGTCGGCAACAAGCGCAAGGTGCTGGTGTCCGATTTATCCGGAAAAAGCAACGTGGAATACAAGGCCAGAGAACTGGGGGTTGAACTGAACGGGTCGGATCGCCAGAAGGTGGTTTCCGAAATCAAGCGGATGGAGCAGGAAGGCTATCAGTTCGATGTCGCGGACGGTTCCTTCAAGATTTTTCTTGAAAAACTGACGGATCAGTTTCACCCGCTGTTCGAGCTGGAATCCTTCCGCGTCACCATCGAAAAGGACAAAAACCAGCCCTGCACCGCGCACGCCACCATCAAGATATCGGTGGACGGCAGGCAGGAAATCACCGCCGCCGAGGGTAACGGCCCTGTCAGCGCGCTGGACAACGCGCTTCGAAAAGCGCTGGACAATTTCTTCCCGCACCTGGATCACATGCGTCTGGTGGATTTCAAGGTCCGGGTGATCGACGGCCGCGCCGGGACGGCGGCCAAGGTTCGGGTGTTCATCGAATCCAGAGATCAGAACCATGTCTGGAGCACCATCGGTGTATCCGAAGACATTATCGAGGCCAGTTGGAACGCCCTGGAAGACAGTTTTCAGTACAAGCTGTCGCGGGGAACTGTTTGAAATCACAGGAGCAGCGTCGCATGCCGAAAAAAATGGATGCCAATAATGCCGCGGGACGGACGGACGTCGTTATCCCGCGGCCCATGCTTGGCCGGGGGTTTTTTCTTTGCTGTCCGTAAAGACTCATGACATTTTCAACACCAAATTCTGTCAGACAGACCCATACAAGGAGTGATACCATGACCGAGCGCATCATCATTTTCGACACCACATTAAGAGACGGCGAACAATCTCCGGGAGCCAGCATGAACACCGGTGAAAAACTGCGGCTGGCCACCCAGTTGGAAAAACTGGGGGTGGATGTATTGGAAGCCGGCTTTCCGGCGGCTTCCGAAGGCGATTTCGAAGCCGTATCCCGCATCGCCGGACACCTGAAACGCACCGAGGTCGCCGCACTCTGCCGCACTTCCAAAGGCGACATTGACAAAGCCTGGGGCGCGGTTCAGAACGCCGCCATACCCCGGATTCACACCTTCATCGCGACATCGGATATCCATCTGAAGTACAAACTGAAGATGAGCCGGGAAGAAGTGCTGAAGGCCACCGTTGAAGCCGTCCGATACGCCCGCTCCCTGACGGACCGGGTGGAGTTTTCATCCGAAGACGGATCCCGCAGCGACCGGGATTTTCTGTGCCAGGTATTTGAGGCGGCCATCGAAGCCGGCGCCGGCACCGTCAATCTGCCGGACACCGTGGGATACGCCATTCCGGAAGAATTCGCCGAAATGGTACGCTATGTCATGGCCCATACCCCCAACATCCACAAGGCGGTGCTGAGCGTCCATTGCCATAACGATCTGGGGCTGGCCACCGCCAACACGCTGGCCGCCATTGCCGCCGGCGCCCGTCAGGCTGAAGTCACGATTAACGGCATCGGAGAGCGCGCGGGTAACACATCGCTGGAGGAAGTGGTCATGGCGCTGCACACACGGCCCAATTTTCTGGCCTTCACATCCGGCATCCAGACGGAATTCATCTACCCGACAAGCCGCCTGGTCAGCATGATCACCGGCATTCCGGTGCAGCCCAACAA
>DAIEFO010000266.1 GCA_027325475.1 Desulfobacteraceae bacterium
CAAAAAGACTACAAACAGCGCAGTCTGGGATCCGGGTTCATTATCGACAAGGATGGATATATTGTCACCAACAACCATGTCATCGAAAACGCCGATAAAATCAAGGTCAAGCTGAAAGACGGCAAGGAATACTCCGCTAAAATCGTCGGCAAGGATCCTTCCACCGATATTGCGTTAATCAAGATCAATGCCGGAGATAATCTGCACGTTCTGCCTTTTGGGGATTCCAGCACCATTAAAGTGGGGCAATGGGTGGTAGCCATCGGAAGCCCTTTCGGGCTCGAACAGACTGTAACGGCCGGTATCATCAGCGCGAAAGGGCGCGTCATCGGCTCCGGTCCTTATGACAACTTTCTCCAGACAGACGCCTCGATCAACCCCGGCAACAGCGGCGGACCGCTGATCGACATGCAGGGCCAGGTGATCGGAATCAATACCGCGATTATCGCCAGCGGTCAGGGGATAGGCTTTGCCATTCCCATCAATCTCGCCAAGGGCGTGATCGAACAATTGAAAGCCAAGGGAGAAGTCACCCGCGGCTGGCTCGGCGTGGTCATTCAAGATATCAACGACGATGTCGCGGATTATTACGGAATCAAGGACAAAAAAGGCGTACTGGTAACGGATGTCATCAAGGGCGATCCTGCGGATAAGGCCGGTATCCGCCCCCAGGATATCATTCTTGAAATCAACGATAAAAAAGTGGATACCAGCAGGGATCTGACCAGTCTGGTAGCCAATATTCCCGTGGGGGAAAAGGTTAAAATCACCGTCCTCAGAAACAACAAAAAGCAGACATTCACGGTTGACGTCGCCAAACGTCCGGAAGAAAACAAGTTGATGTCATCAAACGGCCCTGGGAAAACACATGAAGACGATCTGGGCCTTCAGGTATCCAATATTACGCCTGAAGTAGCACACCAACTGAATGTATCTCCTTCGGACGGCGTGCTGGTGGATCAAGTGGCGTCTGGAAGCAAGGCCGAGTCCGCCGGGGTTCAGAACGGGGATATCATCAAGGAAATCAACCACCACGCAGTCAAGTCTGTGGACGAGTTTACCACTCAACTTTCCAAATTGAAGAAAAATGATGAAATTCAGCTTTTTATCTGGAGGATGAACGCCGGTTTCGTGGTTATCAAAATGACGAAGTAACTGCATGCGCCGCTCATGGACAGAATAACTTTTGTTCATGAGCGGCGCATTTTTAGGGTGAGATTCTTATGATAATCGCAGAAATTTTAGCTACCGGAGATGAAATACGTTCCGGAGCCCTGATTGACAGCAACTCAGCCCATATCGCCCAGCAACTGGAACTTGCGGGGGTCGGGGTTTCACGCCACCATTGTGTGGGAGATGATATGGTGCTGCTGGTATCCGTTCTTCGTGAAATCGCGGAACGGGCGGATATTGCGGTGGTCACAGGCGGACTGGGACCGACTTCTGATGATCTCACCGCTGAAGCTGCAGCGCTGGCAGCGGAAGTTCCCCTGAGCCAGAGCCTGGAAGCACTGAAACTGGTGGAAGCCTTTTTCCATAATTTTCACAAGCCCATCACGCCATCCAACCTCAAACAATCCTATTTCCCCGAAGGGGCGTCCTGCATCGTAAATCCCACCGGATCGGCGCCGGGCTTTATGATATCCCTGAAAAAATGCCTCTTCTTTTTCCTTCCCGGCGTCCCCTCTGAAATGCGCCGGATGCTTTCAGATACAGTACTGCCGGCAATTATTCAAAAAATCGGCAAACAGCGCCTGCACCATCGTGTGGTCACGCTAAACACGTTCGGGCTCACAGAATCCATGACAGGTGAAACGCTGAAAGATTTTTCTTCGTTTTTTCCGGATATTCAGCTCGGATTCAGAGCCAAATTCCCGGAAATTCAGGTGAAGTTTTATCTGCACGGAGAGGACGAACATCAGGTAACCTCCATGGCCCAGCAAGCCGAAGCCTGGGTCGCAGACAAACTTGGGGATCATCTCTTTTCTTCCGAGGGGGAAGACATGGCGATCGTGGTCGGCAGGCTGCTTTCCCGAAATAAAGCCACCGTAGCTCTGGCGGAAAGCTGTACCGGTGGTCAGATAGCCGCATGGCTCACTGATGTTCCGGGAAGCTCCGGCTATTTTTTGTTTTCAGGCGTCGTATATGCAAATCAGGCCAAAATGGATGTACTGGGCGTGCCGGAAGACGTTCTTGTCCGCTATGGCGCGGTCCATGAAGAAACCGTCAAACACATGGCGATCGGCGCCAGGCGTATCACCGGCGCCACATACGGGCTTGCCACCAGTGGCATCGCCGGACCGGGTGGCGGTACAGACGACAAACCCGTGGGGACCATTTGTATCGGTCTGGCGACTCCGGATGCGGTTTATGCATACCGGTTTCAATACCGCTTCAAGAGCCGTAAAATGAATAAGCAGATATTCGCCATGAAAGCGCTGGATATTCTGCGCCGTGAACTGATGGGCGTTTTAAAGGATGCGCCATTATGACGCATGTTCTCTTGTATGGTCTTGCATCACTGACGGCGGGCTATCTGGTGTTATCGCTGATATTGACCTATCTTGCGCAGCAGTATCCCCGGAACCCGGTAACAGAAACGCCGGACTGGGGAACGGTGCTGGATATTTCCATCCCCGCTCAAAAAAACGGTTCTCTTGAAGTCTGGCGCATCGAGCCGGATATCCCTTCCCGCGGCATCGTGGTTCTGGCTCACGGCTGGGGACGAAATCGCGATCGCATGGTGGGCAGAGCCAGAGTATTCGGCCGTCTGGGATTTACCACCGTGATTCACAGCGCCAGAGATCATGGCCATTCAAGCCCCCAACATTTCATGAATGCGCTGAAATTCTGTGAAGATATCGAAACGGTTTTAGATTGGGTCGGAAAACCCGTTATTTTGTACGGGCATTCCGCCGGCGCCGGCGGCGCCATACTGGCGGCATCCCGGAATGCCAACCGGGTTCGCCTGCTCTTTCTGGAGGGGTGCTACACCTACACCAAACAGGCACTACTGAGTCTTTACCGGTGGTTTAATCCGTATTTCGGTATTTGTTTCGGCCCCGCCATTATTTTCTGGATGGACCGGTTTTATCGCACCAATATCGACACGACCAGCCCGGCGGTGATTGCACCGGATGTCGCCATGCCAGTGCTGCTGATTCACGGCGAAAATGATCAGCGGTTCCCGGCAGATTTCGCACATACGCTCTACAGCCGTTTCCGTCCGGGACAGGCGGAGTTATTTATCGCTCCTAGCGCCAGTCACAGCACGTCCAGCCAGACCTCCGGATATGTTCCAGCCGTCACAGCGTTTCTGAACCGGCATGACGCTGAAATCCGCTCGCTTCAACAGGTACCATGACAGGCGAAGCCCCAACCAGATAAGTCAACAACCGCAAGAACCTTCAGTCGCCTTCTTTCCTCTGCTGCCATCCACGAATCGTTGCAAAAATAACCGCTGCTTTTTTCC
>DAIEFO010000267.1 GCA_027325475.1 Desulfobacteraceae bacterium
CAAATCAAAAATTCTCATTCGGCATTGACCGCTTCCGAGTCGCAGTTTTCCTCCCCAACCGTCCCAGAAATATATATCATCGTAAATCAACATGACATCCTCATATTGCATTAGATATTTCACGATATTTTTTTAGCAGACAATTGCTGAGAGAGACAAATTCGGCTATCGAAAGCGTTTCCGCCCGGCGGGATGGTTCAATGGAAACCTTGTTGAGCGCATCTTCCGCCACATGAGGAGTGATATCCAGACCGCTTGAAGAAAGCGCATTTTTCAGGGTTTTCCGGCGCTTTCCAAACGCCGCCTGTACGACCCGCGAAAAAAAAATCTCGTCATCCGCCGGATATGTCGGCGTCTTGAAACAGATTTCAACCACAGCGGAATCCACCTTGGGTTTCGGAAAAAACATATGAGACGCGATGCTGGCGACATGGCGTACTTCTGCGCAGTACTGAAGCATTACCGTAATACGCCCATAGTCTTTTGAACCGGGTCCGGCGATAATGCGTTCCGCCAGCTCTTTTTGAAACATGAGAACCGCACGGGAAATACAGTCGCGATTCTGGATCAATTGAATCAATACCTGAGAGGAAATGTTGTAAGGAAGATTTCCCATCACCACCAGCGGCTGCCCCGCAAGCGCTGCAATCCGGCGTATATCCTCTTTCAGGATATCATTTTCAATGAGTGTTATTGGGAACAACGATGGGTTCTCAGATATCAGTTCTCTCAGAACCGCCGCCATCTGGCTGTCTTTCTCAATGGCAAATACGGCATGTACCTGCCGGGAAACTGGAAAGGTCAACGCACCCAGCCCCGGGCCGATTTCCAGAACCACATCCGACGCCGTAATTCCTGAACGGGAAACGATCATTTCGGCGATGGACGGGTCTGACAAAAAATTCTGACCCAATGGCTTTTTGGCGTGAAGATGGTAATTGCGTAACAGATGTTGCGGCGATGTCATGGAAATTGTCTCTGGATTCTTTGTAAAATCATCATGCTCCAACGACAGGATTGATAATAGCGCCGATGTGATCGATACGGCACTCCACAATGTTTCCGGGCTGCAGCACGACAGGAGGTTTTCGGAATATACCGACGCCGGAAGGTGTCCCGGTTGAAATAATATCTCCCGGATACAATGTGATGTCTTTACTGATATATTCTATCAGGCATGGAATATCAAAAATCAGATCACGGGTGTTGCCATCCTGCATCACCACACCATCCACCCGCGTCGTCAACTGCAGATCACCGATATCACCGATTTCATCCGGCGTAACCAGAACAGGCCCGATCGGCGCAAACGTATCGAAAGATTTTCCTCTGAACCACTGCGTATCGCCGAACTGCGCCTCTCTGGCAGACACATCGTTCATTACGGTGAATCCGGCGATAAAATCCATGGCGTCGTTTCTTGAAATGCGTTTGCACCTTTTTCCGACAACCACCGCAAGCTCTACTTCCCAATCCACCTGGCCGCTGCTGACCGGCAAGACGATCGGATCAAAAGGGCCTGTCAGGGCGCTAGGCGCCTTACAAAACAGCAGTGGACTCGATGGGATATCCAACCCGCCTTCCCTGGCATGTTCCGCATAATTTTTCCCCAGACAGATGATTTTTGAGGGACGGGAAACCGGACTCAACAGACGTACCTCCATCTGAAGCCCTTCTTCCCGCAGTCCGGCGACTTTCGAAAGCCACCCTCCTTCAAAAAACGCTTCACCGATATCCGGAATCGACGGGAAAAAAGTTGTTAAATCCACAATGCGTCCGTCATTCCAGATACCGGGCCGTGTTTCACCATTAAAATTTATTCTCACCAGTTTCATCGTACTCCCCTCTAACCTTCCCTGATTTCAATGTATATGCCGGATATAAATATTGCAATGAAAATCCGCCTTTGTTATTTTGAATCAAACAGAGCAGCATTTTGCGTTTAAAGAGTTCTCTCTCATGCAGGGCTGACGAACTCATAACAGGATTTATTACATGGGTAAATTTTCGCTTTCTGCAATTGCATCGCTATTACGCCGCGGTATCGGCCGGGTACTCGACAGCGGCCATCTTTATTTTGCCTGCTGCCTGCCTCGGCAGCTTGGCTTTATGGTACACGGATTTCTCAGGCTTTTTTACTCAGGTATTCGATTTCATGAAGATCAGATCAACGTCATCCGGAAACTTCCCGATAACGCTGTTATTGTCTATGTCCACCAGTACAAAAGTTACTTCGAGTGGCTGTTTTACCATACCCGCTTTCAGCAGGAACGGCTCAAAGTTCCTGTCATCGGATGCGATTACCAGATTTTAGTCTGGCAACCCCTGATGAGGGCATTTCGCATCGTCATGTTTCATCTGAATTATATATTGCATCATTTTTCATTCGCCAATCCATACAAATCCGGGTACATTCAGGAAGAACTGAATAACGGCAAGGCGGCGCTGATAGCATTGGTGGAAGATAAGGGGTTTTACCGCAGGTTCGTCAAATCCAAAACAGACCCTATCCGGCATCTGATCGAAATTCAGCAGAACCTGGAACGCCCAATCATTATCGTTCCCCTCGTGATGTTTTTCAGTAAATTCCCGAAACGCTCCACATCCGGCGTTCTGGACATGCTGTTTGGAACCGAGATCAACCCGGGACGGATCCGGCGCCTGATCACCCTGTTTAAAAATCCCGGTAAAGTTTTCGTTGAAGTCTCTGATCCGCTCGATCTTCAGGATTTTCTCAATCACTCCGACATCCAGGAAAAATCCTTCGATCATATTTCTCCACTTCTGCGCGCCAAACTGCTGTTCCAAATCAACCGGCACCGTGTCAGCACGATCGGACCTGTTCCCAAAACGCCCGAGGAGCTCAAAGAATCCATATTAACCCATGATCGCCTGCGACATTTCATGGAACACCATGCAGAGATAAAGAATATTCCCATCCATAAAATCCATAAACAGGCCAGTGAGCATCTCGATGAAATCGCCGCCAAATACAATCCTTCCATCATCAGCATCGCCGCCAGACTGGTTCATTGGATCACCGGCGTCATGTTCGACGGCATCACGCTGGATACGGATGGGCTCAACCGCATGAAGGCCGTGTCAAAAAAAGGTCCGATGGTCCTCATTCCCTGCCACAAAAGCCACATCGACTATCTGATTTTATCTTATCTGATGCACATAAACAATATGCCCTGCCCGCTGATCGCTGCCGGAAAGAATCTCTCCTTCTGGCCTATGGGACCGCTGTTCCGAAGTTGCGGAGCATTTTTTATCCGGAGATCCTTCAAGGGGGCGGTGTTGTATTCCAAAGTCTTTTCGGAATACATCCTTAAACTCCTGGAAGACGGGTTCAATATCGAATTTTTTATCGAAGGCAGCCGAAGCCGCACAGGAAAGCTCATCCTGCCCAAGCTGGGGCTGCTGTCCATCCTCCTGGACGCTTACAAGCAAGGAGCAT
>DAIEFO010000268.1 GCA_027325475.1 Desulfobacteraceae bacterium
ATCCATTGGGGCCGAAAAGAATGTGTGTTTCACCGTCGGGGATATGCATGTTCACATTCTTCAGGATGGGCTTTCCTTCTATTTCAACCCTGAGTTCCTCAATCAGCAACATATCAAACGATCCTTTCAACTTGCAGCAACAGACAAGAAATCAAAAAACGGGGTGTTGATAAAAAACGGCCAAAGCAGACCATAAGCCGAATCCTGTGTTCAGAGCCGGTTACCCGAGTCTGAATGACGATCATTCCTCTGGGACGACTGTTGCCAGCCGCCTCTAGCGACCTACCCGGGAGCTCAGGCGGGCAGCCTTCAAACGCTCCTCTATTTGGTCTTGCACCAGGTGGGGTTTACAAAGCTTTTCCGGTCACCCGGAAAACTGGTGCGCTCTTACCGCACCATTTCACCCTTACCCGAAATTGGCCATGCCTGCGCACAGTTTTTTCGGGCGGTATATTTTCTGTTGCACTTTCCTTCGCGTCACCGCGACTTCACGTTATGAAGCACCCTGCCCTGTGGTGTTCGGACTTTCCTCCAGATGAAGATTCACCCAGCGATCGTCTGTTCTGCTTTGGCCGGTTTACAGCAAAAATTCTAATTCCATTTTGCTTTCAAAATAACATTCCAGCAAGCATTCGGACTGAGACCGCGAAAGCAAGCGAGCAGCGATGAGACAGTACATTCAGTACGTCGAATCGCAGCACAGCGAAGCTGACAAAGGTATTAGTTTGAATGCGAACTGGAATAAGCTGTTTTAAGAGCCGTCATGCCTGTTTCCAGTAAATAATCCGCTGACAGTTCGGACACATTTTCAGGCTGTCACAGCGCTGGAGCTCATTATACATCTGCGGCGGGATATTGACATAACATCCATGACATACTGCGTCCTGTACCGGCACAACGGCAATGCCCTTGACCTGTTTGGACTGAATCTTGTGAAAAAGCTTCAGTACATCCGCATCCACCTTACCGGATATTTCCCGCCGGGCGGTGTCCAGTTCTTCCAGCTTTTTATCGGCTGTCTGTGCTTCGATGCTGATGCAGTCCTGTTCCTTGTGAATATCCACCATAAGTGTCTGAAGCCGGGCTTGCAGTTCAGCTATTTTTGCCTCGGATGCCTCGGTCTGGCTCATCAGATTCATCATCTGGTCTTCAGTTGCGGAATTAATCCGTTTGAGTTCCTCGATTTCTTTCAGCAGTGCCTGGTATTCCCGGTTATTTTTAATGGAATTCAGCCGCTCCTGGCTTTTTTTGATCAGACCCTGGTTGTCCTTGACGGATGATTCAGCGTCATTGTAGGACTTTCGGAGTTCAGAAATTTTAACGGTTTCATCGTTAATACCGCTTTCGATCTGTACCTGATCCCGTGTCAGCAGTTCAAGCTGCCTGGATGCTGCGTTCAAATGTGTTCTGACCGCAGCGGACTCAATTTCGATGTTTTGAAGATTCACAAGAATATCTATCTGTTCTTTCATATCCTTACCCGCTGTGTTGGGGTTTATTGACAATGGAAAAACAGGATGTGAAACAGCATTGCCACACTTCACATCCTGCATCTGTTCGTTGTTACAGTGTTAAAGCCGATACTTGCCACCATCTTGACTATATCATGACAAAGGGATCTTTTTCAAGCTGGCACGCCGTCACCCGGATGTCCCACGAATTTTCTGCGATCCGCTGGCTCAGAAAGTCGGCGATTTCATCCACCATCAGATGTTCTGAGCCAAAGTGTCCGATATCCATAAGAGCCTTTCCGGCGGATTCCGCATCTCTGGCGTCATGATACCGGAGATCTCCACTGAGGTACACATCTGCATCCGATGAAAAAAAAGTCTTCATCAGGCTGGAGCCGCTTCCGGAGCAAATTGCCACGCGATGTATCGTCATGTCGGGCTTTCCGGAAATCTTCAAAGAGGGCAGGGCCAGTTTTTCTTTAACCAGCCGGGCAAACTGATACAGCGTCATGCTTTTTTCGAGATTGCCGATTCGTCCTAAACCGCTGCGGCTGTCCACATCTGCGATCGGATAAACATCTGCAGGCATCGTCTGATAGGGATGGTGCGGCCGGATATGCGCCAGAACACGGGATACATCATTTTTTCTGACGACGGATTCTATGCGGACCTCATCGACATGCGACACTTCGCCCGGCCTTCCGATAAAGGGCGTGGAACCGGCCCCAGGAAGAAAAGAACCTGTGCCTGAATTGCGGAATGTACAACAGGAATATGACCCGATTTTCCCGGCAGGCGATCTGAACAGCGCCGCCAGCAGGTTGTCTTCATGACCCTGGGGAACAAAAATGACCAGCTTGCAAAGTTCAGAATCCGAAGAAGGCTCGAAAACATCTGTATTTTTCAATCCGATGCGTTTGCTTAACATGTCGTTCAGGCCGCCTTCTGTTTTGTCCAGATTGGTGTGGGACGCATAGATGGAAAGCTGGTTGAGCGCTGACAGATACAGCAGAGAACCGATGGGGGAATTGAAATCGAGAGATGCAAGTGGTCGAAACAAAAGCGGGTGATGGGTGATAAGAAGATCGATATTCTGGTCGCATGCTGCGTGGATAACGGATGGAAGAGGATCGAGAGCGACCCATATGGACTGAACAGGCCATTCTGCACTGCCTGCCTGCAATCCGGGATGATCCCAGGACTCCGCAAGGCGGGCGGGCGCCAATTCTTCCATGATATGGATAATATCGCGCACACTTGCCATTCACACCACCTTTCATCAGAGCTGTTGCCCGAAAGCAGGATATTTCTATTTGACGGTTTCGTAAAAAGTCCGCATGCGCGCCTTGCCTGCGAACTTTTTACGAAGCCGTCTGAAAATCGACTTTTTACGAAGCCATCCTATTTCATAAAAATGAAAAAAAGGCGTGGAAGCTCTCCCCACGCCTTTTTGCCTGATTATACGATGATGGGCCCACCTGGGCTCGAACCAGGGACCGACCGGTTATGAGCCGGTGGCTCTACCAACTGAGCTATAGGCCCAATGGAGTGACTTTTAGCGTTACAATCACTTTTTGTCAAGCCTTACCGTGAAAAAGGGCGCCGCGCAAAAACTTCGCATGCTGTGGTGCGCTGCATCCCTGTTATGGATACCGCCGTACGGCGGAAAGCCTGACACCCCTGTCACATATCTATAAAGCTTTTCAGTTTTCTGCTGCGGGTTGGGTGCCGCAGCTTTCTGAGCGCCTTGGCTTCGATCTGACGGATGCGTTCACGGGTCACGGCGAAGTCCTGACCGACTTCCTCAAGGGTATGATCGGCCTTTTCTCCAATACCAAAACGCATTCTCAATACTTTTTCTTCCCTCGGCGTCAGTGTGGCCAGCACTTTTCGGGTCTGTTCGGCAAGGTTCAGGCTGACCGCCGCATCCGATGGCAACATAAACTTTTTGTCCTCGATAAAATCGCCCA
>DAIEFO010000269.1 GCA_027325475.1 Desulfobacteraceae bacterium
CGGATGAATTTTGATCATTCCAGAAACCTTTAACTGTTCAGCTTCAAAGCACAAAAAAAAACAGAATCATCTTACATCAGGAAATGTTTGAACCGGTATCCGTAGTCCACACCTGACCAGATCGTATAAATCAGCGCACCCCACAGGAAGAACATGCCCACTCCGTGAAAATTGAATCCCCAGTACGGATAGTGAATCAGCAGCGGAATGATGGCGGCAATCTGAAAACCGGTTTTATATTTACCCAGATTTGAAGCGGAGACATCCTCGTTGTTTTCGACCATGACATTCCGAAGTCCGGTAATGGCGATTTCACGGCCGATGATGATGCAGATGATCCATCCCGGTATCCAGCCGCAGGAGGCCAGCATGATAAACGCCGAAGACACCAGGAGTTTATCGGCCAGCGGGTCCATCAGCTTGCCGAATTGGGATGTCAGCCCCCGTGTGCGGGCAAAAAAACCGTCGAAATAATCGGTGATAGCCGCCACGCTGAACAGAAACGCCGCCGTAAAAGAGGTGATGCGGTTGGGGCGCAGCATGAGCAGAATAATGCCCGGCACCGCAGCAACCCGGCACATCGTCAGGAAATTGGGATGGCTCAACAGCGCAGCCGGTGTTTTTGACCGTAGTCTGTCTATCAACATTTTTGAAATTTGTTCCAGTCGCTCAAAAAGGATTGAATACCTTTGTCTGTCAGTGGATGCGATGCAAATTTGCCCAGGACGCTGAAGGGGATCGTGGCGATATCGGCCCCCATCAGCGCCGATTCAAGCACATGCAGCGGATTTCGCACGCTGGCAACGATAACCTGGGTGTGAAACGCATAATTGTGGAAAATCTGGACAATCTGTTCGACCAGCGTCATGCCTTCCTGAGAAATATCGTCCAGACGCCCGATGAACGGACTGACATACGTGGCGCCCGCCTTGGCGGCCATCAGCGCCTGAAGCGGCGAAAACACCAGGGTGACATTGGTGTCAATGCCTTCCCGCGAGAGAATCCGGGTGGCCTTGATGCCGTCCACCGTCATGGGAATCTTGACCACAACATTTCTGTGGATTTCCGCCAGATGACGGGCTTCGCTGAGCATCCCCTCCAGATCCAGACGAATCACTTCGGCGCTGACCGGTATGATCTCCGGCCCTTCCACGATTTCACAGATTTCCCGAATCACCGTTTCAAAATCCCGACCTTCTTTGGCGATCAGGCTCGGGTTCGTGGTAACGCCATCCACCATCCCCATGCTGCAGGCTTCACGGATTTCATCGACATTTGCCGTATCAAGAAAAAACTTCACTGGACTGCTCCTTATATTACGTTAAAGGTATAGCCCGCTTGCTTCCCGATGTATCGGAAAAACCTCGGAACGCCGCAACCCCGGGCTTTGCACAGAAGGTTACGACGGTTTATTTTCGGAAATATATTTTTGCCGGCACGCATCACTGCAAAAATAGAGGTCTTTGCCATTACTGTACAAATGCACACCGGTTTTTTTTGAAAAATACACGTTGCAGACCGGATCCTGAATCAGAATATCATCAATGCTTCCCTGAGGCGGAGAATTTCCGGTCATGCCGGACAGGGTTATATGTTTTACAATCCAGGATTTCAAGAGCCGAAATCCTGCATACCCGATGGCGATGAGCAAAACGATGCGTATGATCATGGCAATTCCCACACTCCCTGGTTTTCATCGTCCGGCAGATGATCCCGCAGATATTGAACCGTCTGGTGCAAGACTGGATGACGCAGCATGGGGTCGATATCGCAGAGCGGCTGCAACACAAAGCGCCTTAAGTGCATCCGGGGATGCGGCACCGTCAGCGTCGGCTGCTGAATGATCTCTTCATCGAACAGTAGTATATCCATATCCAGAACGCGGGGGCCGAACCGGACCGTATCCTGAATGCGGCCCGCGTTTCTCTGAATGCTTTGAAGCGTTTCCAGCAGTTCGAAAGGATTCAGACGGGTTTCGACCCGGATAACGGCGTTGACGAACCAGTCCTGATCCTGATAATCGACCGGTTCGGTGCGATACAGCTTCGAACGCCCGGTTAGGCGGGAATGCTCCCCGGATGTCAGCGTCGTTATCCCCTGAAGGCAGTTTTCCGCTTTGTCTCCCAGGTTCGATCCCACGCCGATATAAGCGGTATGCGGCAGCATCGTCTTTCAGAACCCTGTGGACTGAATCCGGGCGACGGCTTCTTTCATCCGTTCCACGCTGACCGTCAGCGCCATCCGGATGTATCCTTCGCCCGGCGCGCCGAATCCGTTCCCCGGCGTTGCCACAATTCCGGCCTGGGTCAGCAGATGCGAAGCGAATGTCGCGGACGTGTATCCTTTGGGAACTTCGATCCACGCATAAAACGTGGCGCGGGGCGTCTCCACTGAAAGCCCCGCTTTCCGAAGCCCTTCCAGCAGAATATCCCTGCGCCGGGTATATTCGCGGTTCATCTCCGCAACGCAGTCCTGATCACCTTCCAGCGCGGCGATGCCCGCATACTGAACGGCCTGAAACACGCCGGAGTCAATGTTGCTCTTCACCTGTCCCAGCGCTTGAATAACTTCGGCGCGGCCTACGGCGAAGCCGATACGCCATCCTGTCATGTTATAGGTTTTGGACAGAGAGTGAAACTCGACGCCCACATTTTTGGCGCCGTCTGTTTCCAGAAAACTGGGCGGCCGGTATCCGTCAAAGGCCATTTCAGAATATGCGGCGTCATGACAGACGATGATCTGATGCTTTTCCGCAAAACGCACCACATCCTTGAAAAATTCCGAAGTTGCCACCGCGGACGTAGGGTTGTTGGGATAGTTAATAAACATCAGTTTCGCTTTAGCCGCCACCGCATCCGGTATCGCGGACAGATCCGGCAGGAACTGGTTGGATTTATAGAGGTCCATAAACCATGTCTGACCGCCGGCGAACTGAATGCCTGTGTTATAAACCGGATATCCGGGGCTGGTGGCCAGACCGATGTCTCCCGGATTGATGAGCGCCAGCGGAATATTGGCGATGCCTTCCTTTGACCCTATCAGGGTGACGACCTCGGTTTCCGGAGACAGCGTCACATTGAACCGTTTTTTATACCAGACGGCCACGGCCTCGTTGAAAGCCACCATTCCGGAGTAGGAGGGATACCGGTGATTGGCCGGGTCATGCGCTGCTTTGCACAGCGCTTCGATGATATGCGGCGGCGTCGGCATGTCCGGGTCTCCGACACCCAGATCGATGATATCTACCCCTTTTTTACGGGCTTCGGATTTCTGTCGGTCAATTTCCTTGAACAGATAAGGGGGAAGGGCCTTCAGGCGGCCTGATTTTTCAATCGTAAATGTCATAGCGTCATCCTTGTTCGTATATCTGATGTCATATCCGTGGAGGTTTTTAAAAA
>DAIEFO010000026.1 GCA_027325475.1 Desulfobacteraceae bacterium
AGCGTTCCTCTGAATTGACGTGACGGTTTTAAAGTGATAGCGGATAACCTCGTTTTATTTCACGCCAGATACCGGAGTATCTGCATGAATATTTAAAGACACATCCAGAAAGGATTCAGGAAACCATGGCCACCAAGCAGAAAGTGTATGAAGTCTATTGCGATGAAAGCGGCACTTTTCGAACTGTGGATATACACGTCATCTGTCCCCTGATTATTGAAGACAACGCAATCGGACAGGAAGCCATGACCAGCGTCTGGAAGCAGGTTTTTCCGGAAGGCTCATGGGAGACTTTTCACGCCACAGAACTGAAGACAACCATCGTTCGGAAGGTGCTTGCCCGGATGCTTTCTCCGCTCTTCCATCGCGACGGGGTGTCCGCCGCCTGCATCTTTCATCAAAACAAACGGGATTACGGGTTCGATTTTTATTTCGGCCTGCTGTTTGAGTTCTTTCTGAGATATGCGAACATCATTCTTGAAAAGGAAAACCGCTATACCGGCGCGGGCAATCATGTGGTGGCCAATCTGAAGATATACATCGCCGAACGCGGCCCGATAGATATCCTTAAATTTCAAAAATCCCTTCAGACCAGTTTAAACCGGCAAGTTGCCGCATACCATCAGGAGCACCGGCTCCCTCTGGATAATTTTTGCTTTCAGGTATTCGCGTATGTAATGCCGGCGCTCCGAAATCCGTTCATCCAGGTGTCGGACCTGCTTTCGTATGTGGCGCGAGCGTGGCTGAACGGCTTTCGGGAATTTTCCCCGGAGGCTTTCCAGTTTTTGAAAACCATGAAAAAGATGGACGCGTCCAGGGAAATACTGAATATGGATCTGATCGAAGTGCTGAGCGGAAAAAATCGGGGGGACAATGTTATCAACCTGGTGATAAACCGGAAAGTCGTGACGGCAGCGCCAGCGGCGCCGGCAAAAGCCGATTTCATCCAAATGCTGCTGGCCGGACTGCCGCAGTGGGTGCAGGAAACCGGGGACAGCCGTGATAAACGGGTTGCGGGGCTGGTCGAAAAACTGATGCGCCATGACCATATCCATCAAATGGCGGAAACCGAACAAATCCGTCTGGCCGCGGACACTATGATCTCCCGAACGCGGGAATTTTCGGAAGGCGCGTTTCTCGTTCAGTTTTTGCAACGCTATATCGAAAGCGCCAGGGCCGCGGCGTCAGGGCCGTTGCCGGCCTTTTTGAACCGGCTCGAAGTTCAGGCCGCTGTGTTGTACATGGGTGTCAACAATCATCTGGGGCATTTCTCGATGAATGACGCCTGTGTCAACGCAGCGAAACTCGTCGCCGATACGCTGCGCCGCGACCCGGCGTTCTGGCCGCTGGTCTGTGATTTTTACAACAACATGGCGGTGTCTCTGCACAATGTTTTCGATTTCAGCCAGGCGACCCAACTGCTTCATGGACTCGTTGAATATCTGGAAACCAAGCTGAAGGATCCGTTTACCGGTTCCGCGGTCAAGTGTTATGAAGTTGGCGCGCTGTTCGGCTCTTACGCGCAGACGCTGGTCTTCGATGCGCACTGCTCGTTTTTCCGGTCACAGAACAAGGATGCACTTGGCCAGGTTATGGATATGGCGGCGCACTATTCCTGTCTGGCGATGGAACATTTCGACGATCCCGCGGATCGCGAGCGTCAGATCACCTATCAGATTCATTTTAATTTGCAGGGGTATATTCTGACCGGAGATAAAACGTATCTTGAAAAATCCGCTGCGCTGCTGAAATCCGACGGTAAAACCGAAGCGGCTTTCGAAGCGTTCATCACCGCCTGTCCGGAGCGTTCGATGCTGAACCCGTCTTACCGGGTAAGCGCCTGCCTGAAACACGCGTATCTGTCCAAAGAGCGTCATCCTGAAATACCGAAACTGACCGATACCGTTCTGAAATATTGCAACAGGCTGCCGCCCTATCATCCTGTGGAGCAGGTTTTGGCGTATCTGACAATGATCGAAACCAGGACGGAGCGCCGGAAACATCTGCGCGCCGGCCTGGAGCATCTGAAGTTTCCCCCCAATATCGTCAACACCATTCAGAGAATCATGCAGCTTCAGGTGGCTTTTAATCTGAAAGAGCCGATATCTCTGGCGGAAATCCGCAAGGTGACGGACAGCCTGACGCCGGATATCGAACCTCAATGGCGTCAGTACGGTTTGCTTCAGGTATTGCAGGAATACACCGGCGCTCCGGATCGCTGGCATGTGGGGCCGATGGAGGTGCTGCCGTTTAATTATTGTTGAAGGGGTTGTCACAATGTACGGTGGTAAGGTGACGAATGAGGTGTAAGGGGATACAATTTCATACCATTTTTAAAACTGGAGAGGATACCATGCAAAAAATATATCTGGCTTTTTTGGGAATGGGGGGAAAAAATGGATATGAAGAGACAGTATATACGTTGGACGGAAAGTGTGCCATAAAAACCCGATTTGTTCAGGCCGCGGAAATTGAACTGATTGGCAGAGACTATTTTGACCGTGTAATTATTGTTGTAACCGAGAATTCGAAGAACTTAAATTATGAAGGGCTGATCGAAGCATTTAAAGCCATCCAGATGAATACGGATATCGTTGATGATCCTCCTGTCATTATTTCGGAAGATATGTCCGCAAAAGGCCAATGGACATGGTTTGAAGAAATTTTAAAGCGTATCCAGAAAGGCGATGAACTGACCGTTGATTTGACACATGGATATCGGTCTATTCCCATCGTATTCTCTACGGCCATCTATTTTCTTCAAAAGGCCAGGGATGTTCGCTTGAAAGCGGTATATTATGGGGCTTACGAGCAAGACAAGCAGAATCCGCCCATCATTGACATGAAAGAATTTTATCTCATCAATGAATGGGCGGAAGGAGTATCCAGGCTTGTCGAAGATGCAGACGCCCGTAAAATAGCGGAGTTATCAAGAGAATCATCAGGATTTGATGTGAAGGTTCTAAACAATCCCGAATTGGTACAGGCTTTAAATGATCTGACCGATGTAATCCGCAATGTGGATATTCATAACGTTTCCGAGAAGGTCAGAAGGGTGCTTTGTCTGATTGCGGACAGAACTTCCGGAGTATCTTCCGCTGAAAATATGCTGCTTGAACTGCTTGAAGGCAAATTTTTATCTATGAGTACTACAGCGCCAATAAACGGGTATTCCCGTGGTTATTTTTTGATTCAACTGGAAATCATTCACCTGCTGCTCGATCATCGTTTGTTTATGCAGGCGTTTACGGTGATGCGGGAAATGATCGGCTCCATAGGATTGATTGGGGAGAAGAAAAAGATTTTCAGTTCAGCAGGGAAAAGCCTGAGGCGAAAAGCGGATATATTCCTTGCGATGTTGTCTTACGATCAGGAAACGTGGAAATTCAGGGATGGCAATGAATCCACTGTAGATGCTCTCCGACCGATGTTCGATCAGATGGTGTCATATGGTATAGAACCGGAACTGAGAAGTTTTACCAGGGATTTGACCAGATATCGCAATGGATTTGATCATGCCTGGACTTCAACCAATGGCGCCCTCCAGGATATTCAGGACAAGGGGTATGCATTTTATCGAAACATGGAATCCGTCATCAACTCCCTGATTGAACGAGAAATGATTTGAATTTATCAGAAAGAAATGGCTCTCTATGAGACTTGGACAATATGACTTTATCTGTCGTTTTACCAGCAGAGCCTGCCTCCCGAAATACAAGGGGGCAGCTTTTCGCGGCGCCTTCGGTCGGGCGCTGAGACAATCCGTATGTGTTTTAAAAGCCAGGACATGCGGCAACTGCCCTTTATGTTCGCAGTGCCTGTATGCAATGGTATTTGAAACCCAGAACCCTTTATCTCCGTCTGAAAAATTTCGGTCGGGCGCCTATCTTCATCCCTATGTGATAGAGCCTCCGGAAATTCATAAAACCGAGTTTTTCCTAGGGGATGATTTCACGTTTCGTGTTCTGCTTTTTGGTGACAGTGTCAAAGATATGCCATATTTCATTCATGCCTTTGACCAGATGGGGCAGAATGGCATTGGCCGACGAAGCGATTCCGTCCTGGGAACATTCGCTCTGGAACGGGTTCTCTGGAAAGAGGATGTTATCTATTCGCAGGATGACAATCTGTTGCGTCAGCCCCCGGAAGAGGAATTGTTTCTGAATGTGCCGCAGGAGATTTTTTCAGGAAAAATGAAATTGAAACTGCGTTTTCAGACACCTCTGCGCATTAAGCATGAAAACAAAATTGTATCGGATATCCCCTTTGATCTTTTGATCCGTGTGGCGTTGCGACGACTGTCCATGCTCCTTTCAAATTTCGACGCAGGTGAGCCCGCACTCGATTATTCCGGTCTGGTAAGGGATGCGCATGACGTATCCACGCTGTCTTCCAGTCTTCACTGGCTGGACGGGAAGCGCTATTCCTTTCGTCAGCGCCAGGACATGCAGATGGGCGGCATTATCGGAGATGTGGTATATGAAGGGAAATTGTTTCCATTTTTACCGCTTCTGTCATTTTGCAGTGTTGTACATATCGGCAAACAAACAACATTCGGGCTCGGCCGCTTCGATATGGAGATATTGATGTGAAAACTTTGGTTTGATGGCGTCGGATTGAGCTTGCCAATACATAGCTAAAAAAGGAGTCAGCCAATGGATCCAACCATGCTTAAAATTGCTGCATCCGGTTTTTTTCATGATATCGGAAAAGTCGCTGGTAGAGATATCATGGAAATAGATCAGGATTATATTGATCGGCACAGCAATGTTTTTCTTCCAAGTTATGACGGCCGCTATAGCCATTTCCATGCGGTTTATACTTCCGCGTTTATCGAAATATTCAAAGACATTCTGCCTTGCGAGTTCAATCAGCCTGGCTGGGGAGAAGGCGATTCGCTGATCAAACTGGCAGCCGGCCATCACCGTCCTGAAACTCCCATGCAGTGGATTATTACGGATGCGGATCGCATCAGCAGCGGCTGGGATAGAGCTGAATACGACAATTATCTTTCCGGAGTCCGTCCGCGTGACTACCGGAAGACCCGATTGGTTCCCATCTTCGAAAGGCTTTTGAAAGATACTTCCAACACGGACTCCGGAAACGAATTGCATGAATATTGTTATCCATTATGTCTTCAAGGTCCGAAAAGCATATTTCCTGTCAAAAAAGTCAACTGCCCATCCAGCAGTCTCGATGGCGCCGAGGAATACAGGGTATTGTTTCAACAATTTGTCAAGGCGCTCGGCGGCTTGAAGCACCGTTCGGAAAACACTGCGCTATGGTTCGAGCATGTTGAAAGCCTGGTCATGCTCTTTTTCTCATCGGTTCCTGCTGCGCGGGCAGGGCGGGTTGTTCCGGATGTATCCTTGTATGATCACATGAAAACGACATCCGCGCTTTCGGCAGCCCTCTATGGCTATCATCGCGATACCGGGACATTGACTATCTCTGATATCCGTAACAATGACCTTCAGAAATTTCTTATTATTGCCGGCGATTTCTATGGAATTCAAAATTTTATTTTCAGCGACAGCGGCGATGCTGGCAGCCATCGCGCTAAAATATTACGAGGCCGTTCATTTGCCGTTTCTCTTTTTTCAGAACTGGCGGCGGACATGTTGTGCCGTTACATCGGCATACCGTCTGTCTGTGTGGTGTTCAATGCCGCAGGCAAATTTGAAATTATAGCACCCAATACGAGTGGCGCCCACGAAGCGATTTCAGAGGCGCAGCGGAATGTCAACGACTGGTTGATGCGCATATCGTATGGCGAAACCAGTATGGGCATTGGTTACATTGAGGTCAGCCCTAAAGATTTCGAGAGCGGGCGCTATGCAGATATTCGGGAACGGCTTGACGGCATCATGGAAGAGAAAAAATATCATAAAGTTGATTTAAACTGTTTCGGAGGGGTGGTTCCGGGATATCTGGATGATTTTCGCAACGATCTGAGACCTCCGCTTTGTCCGTTCTGCGGCCGCAGGCCGTCAACAGCCGTCTCCGCTGATATGCTGAATGATCAAAAATCGGCTTGTGCTGTCTGCCGTGATCATATTTTTCTGGGGACTTATCTGGTCAAGAAAAACCGGATAGCCGTTGTAGCGAAAGATGCGAAGATCAACGCTGCAAACAATCAACTGATTCAGCCGATTTTTGACGACTATCAGATCACATTTATGGATGGCGATTTGCGAGAACTGGCGGCCAAAAGGCATTTATATCACTATTTCGATGTTACGCTTCGAGGAGAAGACGATCCGCCCAGTGACATTACCACTCGACAACTCAATGGCTACGTTCCTGTCTATACACCGGATGATCTCCATGAGGCTCGCTACCTTCATGGCGAAAAAACGGATCGACATTACGAAGAAATCATTGAACAGATTCAGCCGGGTATGCCGCGTACGTTTTCCCATATTGCCTGTATGTCACTTGAACCCAAACCCGGAGGTAAAGGATTTCAAGGCATTGCCGCTCTGGGCGTTTTGAAAGCCGATGTGGACAATCTGGGTAAACTGATAACCTGTGGTCTTCGCCAGGATCGGATTACGATTTCCCGGATTGCAACGCTGAGCCGTCAGTTGAACAATTTCTTTTCGGTTTATCTGCCGCATCTGCTTCAATCCCGTACCGAATATCAGAATATCTATACCGTGTTTGCCGGCGGGGACGACCTGTTCCTCATCGGTCCCTGGAACCGCATTATTGATTTGTCCCTGGAATTGAACCAGTATTTTGCGGAATATGTCTGTCATAATCCGGATGTCCATTTTTCAGCGGGCATATCGGTGCATAAGCCCAATACGCCCGTATCGCACATGGCCGGTCAGTCAGAAGAAAGTCTGGGTAAATCCAAAGTTTGCGATAAAAACCGGGTGACCTTGTTTAATGAAACGGTTTTGTGGCGCCAGATTTCCGATCTTCAGGCAATTCGCCAGAAGATGGAGAAATGGCTTGATGACGGCTGGATTAATTTCGCCATGCTCTATCGGTTGAATTATCTCCTGGCGGATGCAGGCATGGAAAAACGGGTTGTTCAGAATCGCATCATTCATCTGAGCGATATGAATTGTGTTCGCTGGCGCGCCATGCTGGCCTATACCATTGGCCGAAATGTGGGGCAGTCCCTGCCTGCGGAAATCAAGAAAACCGCGAATATCCATGAAAAAGCCAGCAGCATTCATGCTGATATAGGAAAATGGCTGGTGGATTTAGGATACGCATTCAAGATTCCATTGTGGCAACTTCTGTACAACCGACGATAAGGAGAGTGATATGGAAATCATATTTTGGAAAAACAGGGAAAAAGAGGAAATCGATCCGTTTTTGTTTTCTGAACATGCTGAAAAGCTGGCCAGGCGCCTGGCAGATGAATGCAGAAACAGTAGGGAGAAGCAGAACAAACGTACACAACTGCGTAAATTTTATGATGAAGTCGTGCGTCTGGAAACCGCTGCCCGAAGCTCTGAAACAGACAACTGGCGTACGGTGCTGCCGATGGTTCACATGCTGACCGCCAAGGCCGCTTATGCACGGGGCAGAGAGCTGATATCCGACAGCTTTCTGGCGTTCATCAAAGATTCTGTTTCCCAGACAAAGGAATTTAAGGATTTAAGGGTTTTTACCACATTCTTTGAAGCGGTCATGGGATTTTACAGACAATATGGACCCAATAGCTGAAAAAAGGAGCGATCAGAATGAGACTCGAGAAAATATTTGAAATCAATGGCCGTATTATTTTGAAAAGCGGACTTCGTATCGGTGCTGGCGACATGGAGATGCACATTGGAGGCATAGACAATCCGATTATCAAACATCCACATACACAAGATCCCTATATTCCGGGTTCTTCGCTCAAGGGGAAAATTCGTTCTTTGCTGGAACTCCGCAGTGGTTTGATGTCAATGACCAAGGGAGATCCACTGTCTGTAAAGAATTTTAAAAACATTACCGATGACAAAAAGAAGAAAGAGTGCAGGCGCATCCTCCAGCTTTTTGGTGTCAGCGGTGCGGATGTGGATGAAAACAGCGATATCGGTCCAAGCCGGGCATCGTTTTCCGATTGTTCGCTGGACTCTGTCTGGAAGCAAAAAGCAGTGCAGGCTAACTGGCCGTTGACAGAAGTAAAATCAGAAAACCGGATCAACCGGATCAAGGGCGTGGCGGAACACCCCCGATTTACCGAAAGAGTCCCCTCTGGCGCTGAATTCAGATTTTTCATTACCCTAAAACAACTGGAAAGTGGTGAATCGAATCTGCTGGATTTGCTGATGGAGGGCATGAAACTTCTGGAAATGGACGCTCTGGGAGGCAGCGGGAGCCGCGGGTACGGACGCATTCAGTTCACATTCGATGACGATGAAATGCAGAAGAAGTTCGATGCAGTGCAACCCTTTCCTGCATAATACAGGAGGCAGCCGTGAAACAATATGAAATTGTGATCAAGCCGGTCAGCGGGTTCGGTACGCCGTTGAAAGGCGATACACTGTTCGGACATTTCTGCTGGCAGGCGGTTTATGACGATGGCCTTCTGGACGGCGGGCTGACAAAATGGCTGGAGGTATATGCCCAACGTCCTTTTGCCGTTTTTTCATCGGCCTTTCCCAGACTGGGTGAAGGCAAGGACATCTGGTATGCGCTCAAGAGGCCGGAGCTGCCGTTGTCATGGTTTTTGGGGAATATGCAGAAAGACAAAGCTGATTTCATTGACAGCCGGAAAAAATTAAAAAAAGCCAGGTGGCTGGCTGTAAAAAATGCATTACGGCTGAACTGGGAACATGCCGAGTTGTGGACAGATTCATATTTACAAAAAAAATGTAGGTGTTTGCTGAATCCTGAAATGTTACGTCAAATGCAGTCGGCAGAATCCACTGAATTTGAAATTGAATTCTCTCAGCCCCATAACAGCATCAGCCGGTTGACCCAGACGACGGGCAGCGGCGGTATGTTTGCGCCCTACGTTAAAATCAATCGGCATTATTATCCCGAAAGCCGTCTGGCGATATTTGTTCTGGTGGATGAAGATGCTGTGAATTCCACGCGATTGTGCAAGGGATTGGAACGTATGGGCATGTGGGGTTATGGGCGGGATGCATCCACCGGACTGGGGCGTTTTACACTGGTTGAGTGCAATGAGATTCCCTTTCCGGATGTTTCGGACGCCAACGCCGCTTATATGATGGGCCCCAGCGTTCCAGCGCCTGGTTCGTTTCAAAACGCCTGGTTCAGCCCTTTTGTCAGGTTTGGAAGGCATGGCGATCGTCTGGCGGTATCTTCAAATCCATTTAAAAATCCGGTGATTATGGCGGATGACGCGGCTGTATATCAACCATCCAGTCCGCAGGCGTTTGCCTTGCCTTATTGGGGAGTATCCGTTACAGGCGTATCCAAAGCGCAGCCAGGCGCAGTGACCCAGGGATATGCTCCTTATCTGCCCTTTCGACTGGAGACGATACATGAAACAAATATTCCACTGTTTGATTAAGGTGTTATCACCCGTTCATATCGGATGCGGCGAGGTGTACGAACCCACCGGATTTGTCGTGAATGAACAAAAAAAGGAAATGACGGTATTCGATCCGTTTAAATTTATCGGAGAATTGTCAGAAGTGGACAAGGAACGGCTGATGGCAATATGCCAGGGAGGAAGCGCGGCGTCTATCCTGGAGGTATATAAGTTTTTCAGAAACAAGCCGGCAGCCGGAAACCAGATCAAACTGTGTAATGGATTTCTGAAACATTATTCCGCGACATTATCCATGTCTGTTAAAGACCGTAGACGGATACAGCAGGAGTTGAACAATTTCAGCATTCACCGTACAGCATTTCTTTCAGGTTCAGATATGCCTTTTCTGCCGGGATCGTCTGTCAAGGGATCGCTTCGGACTGCGCTGCTCAATCTCAGGCAGAAATCATCTCCGGTCAGGCAGGACAACCGAGAAAGGAACGCATCCGTCAAACTGGAAGAAAAGCTGCTGAACTACACAAAGCTGGAGGAAGATCCGTTTCGCCTGGTCAAAGTGTCTGATTTCATGCCGGCAGGAACAGTCAAACGCAAAGTGATTTATGCCGTGGATGTCAAAAAGAAGCCGGGATCGGAGCTGGGTGCTTACCAGATTGTCGAGGCTGTCATGCCGGGTGCATTATTCTGGGGGTCGGTCGTAATCGATGAGGCGATCAAGGGTTCTGGAATTCAGAAGCCCATTCGTTTGAAAGAATTGATGGAGAGCGCCAAAGAGTTCTATGAAACTGAAAACAGGCGGGAAAATACAGAGCTCAACAACGCCGGATGTCAGGCATTTAATGTTGGCAGGCCGGATGCTTTTTTGCTCCGTGTAGGCAGACATTCCGGTGCTGAGTGCGTTACGATCAAAGACCATCGGGATATCAGAATTATGAGGGGTAAATCTTCTCCATTGTTTTTGGATCATGCTACCACATTCTGGTTAGGGGCTGCCGAAAAGAAACCGCAATCTGTATCAGGGCTCATTCCGTTTGGCTGGGTGGAAATCGTTAAAATTTCCGAGGCCGACTTTAATCAATATCGCAACGCCCCGGTCATTTCGGATACAAACTCGATGGGAGCGCAAAATACTGTTTCATCATAATCCTGCGAATCCCAATTGAGATAGCGGGAATCCGGATTCGTTTCATCCTGGCGGTGCAGCGATTTAGCCATCGTTGTTTTTCCGCACTGCCGTGGTCCGCCGATAAATACCATCTTGCGCTGTAAATCCTGAAGCACCATCGTTTCGATATATCGCGTCACGTATTCCACAGTATTTTTAACCTCCATCGCAAAATACTCACGGTTTTTTTCCGATGGATGTTAAAATACAGACGAATATTTGGCAAGCCCCAATATCAACGCGCCACGGTGATATTGGGGCTTGCCAATCTGGTTGGGTATCCTCATAACATATTTTAATTATTTATAAAAACAAAGATTTTTATATAAAACTGTAAAACCGATGATAACAGCCGGTTCTTTGCAGAAGGCTCTGAGAGACAACACATATCGTCGAAAAGGAAGGTGACCATTGAATACAACAGCTTTAAACAATTACATATATTTTTTGTCAGAACTTATTGAGAAGTTACGGAAAATGCTTGCAGCTTTCTGTTTTTTAGATTAATTCCGGCCCCAGTCTTTCAGTAATGGCCCCGCTTCAAGGGGATCGAAACACCGATGAAGCCTTTTCTGTTGAAGATTCTTCCGCCGGAAAAGACAGCGTCTGCCACCAACGTGTTATCCGCCGGCAGCAGGTCAACGCCAGGGCGGTTCAGCGTGCTGGATGCTTACCAAATTGCCGTGAAACGGGGCGGCATGGGGCTTATACTTGAAAAAGTATTGTAACAATGTCGGATGGCTGTCCGTTGCAGCCCAGGAGTCAGTGATGAAATACCAGATACGAATTCCCATTGAAAAAACAAGTCTTGGCCGTATGCCCGTCAGCATGCGGCCGCCGCAGACGATTCAGCCCAAAAAAGGAAAAGGCAGCTATCGTCGCAACCGAAAGAACTGGCGCTCCGAACGGGAAGATTGAAAACTTTCTGCAGCGCTCCATCCATGAAAGGACAAACGCTGTGAGCGGTATTCATGAAACGATTGTGCGGGTATCCCGATACGATCAAAGGTCATCGGGAAATCCGCTTGATTTTTCCTTTCCGGCTCTTTATTTTGGATATTGGATTAAGATAAAATAAAGGCATGTCTTATTTTAGGTTCAAGGCGGACAGGATGAAGCGAGAACTCCAGGGTAGATACGTGACCATTTCGACGGTGGGGGAGAAGGTCCGGGCTTTTGTGTCAGCGCCGCTGCCGCCGCGTCCGTTCATCGTCTGGACGCCGGAGCTGCGAAGCAAGTCCGATCAGGCGCTTCTGGCGCTCGGGCGGCTGGACAATATCTCGACCCTGCTGCCGGACACATCGCTGTTTCTCTACATGTGCGTCCGCAAGGAGGCGGTACTCTCTTCCATGATCGAGGGTACTCAGTCGTCACTATCCGACCTGCTGCTGTTCGAGCTGAACCAGGAACCTGGCGTGCCGCTGGCTCACATGCAGTTCGAGACCATCCACCCGTTTCTGGACGGCAACGGTCGTCTGGGACGTTTGTTGATCACGCTGCTGTTGTGCGAGCAGAAGGTGCTGCGGGAGCCGATGCTCTACCTCAGCCTCTACTTCAAGACACACCGTCAGTATTACTACGAGTTGCTCAACAGCGTGCGTGTGACCGGCGACTGGGAAGCCTGGCTCGATTTCTTTGCCGAGGCGGTCATCGTCACCGCCACCCAGGCGGTCAAAACAGCGCAGCAGCTCCTGAACCTGTCGAACCAGGATCACGACAAGATCAGCGGCCTCGGCCGGGCGGCGGCATCCACCCTGCAGGTGCACCGGGCGCTCATGGAGCATCCTATCGCCACTTCGAGTTCGCTGGTAAAAAAGACCGGCATTACCCCGGCCACGGTCAACAAGGCACTCGGCCACCTGGCGCAGCTCGGTATCGTCAAGGAGCTGACGGCCCGGAAGCGCAACCGCCTGTTCAGTTATGCAGGCTATATCGAGATCATGAATCTCGGTACGGAGCTGCCGTTCGCTGAACCGCATTGAGCCATTGATGGAAGACTCGTATATTTGAACACTGGCCCCACTTCGAGGGGGCCGAAAGACCGATAAAGTTTTCACCGATGAGATTTGGAAAATACGACTTTAGGTGATTTCCAGCATATAATATACCATTCGGAGAAGAACACCCCCCTGCCCCCCCCCTCAAGGGGGGAATACAAACCCTATATTTCAGCACGGGGTGTTCTTTGTTGGAAATCGCCTAACGGCTCAGGTTTCAGGAAAGAGATACTGATAGGCGGGGATGACACGTATTTTCTTTCCGTCCACCACAATTTCTTCTTCATCTTCGTAAGAGATGATCGTTCCGGTCGCCTGTGTCTCATCCATTGCTTTCAGCAGCGCTTTCAGCTCACGATCCCTTGTCTTTTTTGTCTTCATATCCATGGTTACCTGGATAAGCTGTGTCAGTCTATTTTCTTCCCGGATGGCAAAGTCAACTTCCAGGCCGTTCGCAGTCCTGTAGTAAAAGACATCGTTACCGCGGCGTTTCTGTTCCAGAAAAACAAGATTTTCCAGGAAGTGTCCCGTGTTTTCCGAAAAACTGAAAGCAGTGGCGCCGGCCATGCCGGTGTCAATGGCATAGATTTTTTTCGGACTTTTGAGTTGTTCTCTTATCGAAAAGCCGTACGCATCCAGCGTGAACAGGAGGTAAGTATCCGCAAAATAAGAAATAAACTCCTTGATGGTCTTGTCGTTCAGGGAGACAAGGGATGACAGGCGGTTGTAAGTAATCACCGACGCCACATTCGAGGTCAGAGAATAAAACAGGGTCTCCAGTTCCTGAGACTTCTTGACGCCAAAGCGTGGGGTGATGTCCTGATACAGGATGTTTCGGGCATACATGGCAAGAACTTCTTTTCGAATCTGCCCGCTTTCAATAAAAGCGGTCTCGGGAAATCCGCCGCATCGGAGATATTGATCAAAGGCATTTCTCAGACGGTGACGTTCGCGGAGGATGGCAATCTGGTCTTTGACATCAATGCCCTTGCTCTGTGCGAATTCAGGAAAAGAAAAGGGGAAAACCGTGACAGGCAGCACTCTGCCGGAGAGAAGCGTGATGAACTCGGACGAAAG
>DAIEFO010000270.1 GCA_027325475.1 Desulfobacteraceae bacterium
CTTTTTCTGCTGGTGACTTTCCCTCTCATGGGAGCATTGACGCTGGCGCTGACCGGGCGCAGTCTTTCGCGCCGTTCTGTGGAAATCCTGGCCTGCACGAGTGTGCTGTCGTCATGGGTTCTGGCGCTGACCGCTTTTCTGATGTACGGCGGAAAAGCTTTTACCGTAACCCTGTGCCACTGGTTCTCCGCCGGTACATTTCAGGTGAACCTGGATCTGTATTATGACGCCATGAGCGCGGTGATGGCATTGATGGTCACGTTTGTCGCCGGCATCGTTCATATCTATTCGGTGGCGTATATGCGCCATGAAGAGGGCTACGTCCGCTACTTCTGCTTTCTGAATCTGTTTGTATTTGCCATGCTGGTGATCACCATGGCCGGAAATCTGGTGTTTCTCTATCTGGGGTGGGAAGCTGTCGGTCTGTGTTCCTATGCGCTGATCGGCTTCTGGTTCCCCCGGATCGTCGCTGCAAACGCCGGACGCAAAGCTTTTCTCGTAACCCGGTTGGGTGATGTGGCGTTTGGTATCGCCATTGCGCTCTGCTGGGTTCACTTCGGACAGCTTTCAGTCAGTGGTATTAACGACGGCGCATCCGGCCTCACCGCAGGAACCGCCGCCATCCTCGGCATGCTGTTTCTATGGGCGGCTGCCGGCAAGTCTGCGCAATTGCCGCTTTCGGTCTGGCTTCCAGATGCCATGGCCGGCCCTACCCCCGTATCGGCGCTGATCCATGCCGCCACAATGGTAACGGCCGGCGTCTATCTGCTGATGCGGTTTTTCCCGGTGATCCAGGCGTCGCCGTTTGTAATGGCCGCCATTGCATCCGTGGGGGTTGTCACCATCGGCTATGGAGCGCTGACAGCGCTGGCGCAGACGGACATCAAACGCATTCTGGCGTTTTCCACAATCAGCCAGGTCGGATACATGTTTCTGGCCGTGGGCGCAGGCGATTTAGCTGGCAGCATGTTTCACCTGCTTTCTCACGCTTTTTTCAAATCCCTGCTCTTTCTGACCGCCGGCTGCATGATCCAGACGCTTCATGAAGAGCAGAATATTTTCCGCATGGGAGGGTTGCGCCAAACGCATCCCCAGTTCTTCTGGCTGTTTCTGGCAGGCACTGTCTCGCTGGCCGCCGTTCCTCTGTCCGGCGGTTTTTTCAGCAAAGACAGTATCCTCATGGCGGTGTATTTACAGCCGCACATCTATTTCAAATTCCTGTGGCTCCTGGCAATGCTGGCTGCCATGCTCACCCCGCTTTACGCTTTTCGACTTTTTTTCGTGGTGTTTTTCGGAGAATCCCCGGAAGATCACGGACGCGCCACCGTCGCCCTTCCCCGCTGGATGACCTGGGGGTTGTGGCCGCTGGCCATCCTGTCCATCTCCTCAGGATTATTCAACCTTCCGGCCAACTGGCATGGCGGGGAATGGCTGACGCATTTTCTGGCTGAGGTTCCGGACGCCGGAGCACAGATACACGCCGCATCCAGGATGGAATGGATACTGCAGTCATGCTCCGGAGGCACAACGATGCTGATGATTCTGATCGCATGGCTGTTGTATGGTTCACGTCAACCGGAGGAGCAACCTTCCGAAACCGCTTTCTTTTTCAATCTCATGCAATTATGCCGGAATGGCTTTCATCTGGATCAGCTCTATCAGACCTGCATCACATCACCTTTCCGGAAAATGGCCGATTTTCTCTGGCAAGACGTGGATGAAAAACATCTGGATGCCGGGCTGGATCACGGTGCGCTGTCTGTCCTGAATGTGTCGGAGAAACTCAGCCGCTGGCCCACCGGAGAGCTTTCGCAGTATCTCACCATGATGATGGCCGGGTTTGCCCTGATGCTCTGCGGCCTGACGGTGGTATGGTGGTATCTGTAAGGGAACTGAAAGCAGGAGAGCGGGTTAGAAATGATGATTCTGGGGAATAACCACCAAAAGCGCCAAGTATAGCGTGGCAGGTTTCGGTTCAAAAAACCGGAAGAAAGTTTCGGATTGATGGTGATATTTCGTTGCTGTCGAATGCTCAGAACGGTGCTGCACGGATTGAGACGCCACTTGATGATATCTTTGCTGAGCGGCCTTGGCATCGTCATTGGTGTCGCCGCTGTTATAGCGATGATGGAGATCGGACATGGTTCATCCGATATGATTCAGAAAACCATCGCGGCGATTGGCGCTAATGTTGTACAGATCGATCCCAGTGACGCTGTTAAGGCTGGGGTAAGCAGCGGGAGCGGGGGCAGAGTCACGCTCACGCCAGCCGATGCCGAGGCAATTCTCCGAGAGTGCAGCGCCGTTCGTCGTGCGGCTCCCAGCGTGGATTGTCACGCACAGATTGTCTTCGGTAACCGCAACTGGCTTCCCATGAATATCCTGGGTACAACCCCGGATTTTCTGACAGTCCGCAATTGGGCGAATCTTGCCAAGGGAAGACCATTTACGAACGGTGATGTGCAACGAAATGCCCAGGTGTGCCTGGTCGGGCAGACCATAGCCAGAATGCTCTTTCACGGCAACTCACCGATTGGCAAGCTGATCCGCATCATGAATGTCGAAATGAAAGTAATAGGCGTTCTCAGCGCCAAGGGAGCGAACATGATGGGCAGAGACCAGGATGATTATGTTGTCGCACCATGGACGACCGTGAAATACCGCTTGTCCGGTTTAAGGCAGGCAACAACATCTGCCGTGGACACATCGTCATCCGGGCAGGTCAACTCAGCCAGTCAGATATACCCGGGGCAGGAAATACAGCTTTACCCGCAGAAATCCGCGATGCAGACAGTGGATACTCCCCAGATGGTACGATTTTCAGACCTTGACGATATCTGGGTATCGGCGGATTCCCCACAGGATGCGCCGATGGCGATCCGTGAAATACGAAGTCTGCTCCGAGACCGGCACAGGCTCCAGGGTAGCGAGCCTGATGATTTCAGAATTCGAGATCTTACTGAAATCTCAAAAAACCTGGCCTCAACGGGAAGACTGATGACCCGGCTGCTGTTGTGCGTCGCGTTGATCTCGCTGGTGGTGGGCGGGGTCGGAATTATGAACATTATGCTGGCGTCCGTGACGGAACGAACCCGGGAAATCGGCCTGCGGATGGCGGTCGGCGCGCGGGCGAAGGATATTCGAAGTCAGTTTCTGGTTGAAGCGGTATTTCTTTGCCTCTTTGGCGGGGTCGTCGGAATTCTGATAGGGCATGGCGTATCACTGATGGTCGCGATGTTCTTACGCTGGCGCATCATACCGTCTCTGCCCGCAATTGCAGCGGCTTTTATCGTCTCAGCAAGCACAGGAATTGCTTTTGGTCTGTACCCGGCCTGGAGAGCCTCGTGCATGGACCCCATCGAAGCATTGCGCCACGTATAGCCGCAAAAGCGAA
>DAIEFO010000271.1 GCA_027325475.1 Desulfobacteraceae bacterium
CTGTCATAACCACCACGGCAGCGAGGGCATATCAGGCGATTTCCAGCATCACCGGCTCCTTGAGGAGTAATCCGATGGCCTCGGCAGCGGTTTGAGCCGCTTCCGGGAAAGTTTTCGTCAGGCTGACGACATGGCGCAGGTGATCGGCGGTCCGCAGCATCAGCATGACCAGATCGCCTTCCGCACCTTCGGACAATGCTGTCACATCCTGCCATGTCCGGCCCGACGCCCATGCATATACGGCAATGGCCGGCTTCAGATACAGCGGGCGGACGTTAAAGTCCTGATCGTACATATCCCGCATCAAGGGTTTCAAGACGCTTCTGACAGCGGCCACCGCATCCAGAAGCTCCTGCGGCGCCATATGGCGATCCAGCGGATCATCATATTCCCGGTCGGATACAAACAGCGACATGACAGCGGCCATCAGCGCCGGGCTGGATTCCGGAAAAGCCCTTTTACGAAATCCCTCGGCAATGAGAAGCGGCTGATCCACCCGAAGCTGTGAAGCCCAGAGGCCATCCCGAGTCAATGCGCCGTCCTCTGCGACAAACCGCGTCTGTTTCAAAAATTCCAGATGACGGTTAAACTCCTGAATCAATACCCGGTGCCGCGCACCGGACAGCTTCCCACTGCCGGACTGCCCATCGCTTTGACGCATCAGCGAAAAGGTGGCGAAAGAACGCATCAGAAGGTTTTCGATTTGATCCGGCGGATGCGATAATAACAGGTTCAGCACCATCGAAAAATTAATCCGCAACTGGCTGAGTACATCCGATGGCGGCGACGCCACTAACCGGGCGCAAAGAGGAATATCAAGGTATTTACCCGGAATCGCTGCCGCAAAACCGATTTTATCCATGCCGCGGCGTCCGGCGCGGCCGGTCATCTGGTGAAATTCCGTAGGGCTGAGCGGCATAAACTCGATGCCGTTAAAGCGGTCGGTGTTCAGAAAAACAACCGTTCTGGCCGGGAAATTGACGCCGGCGGCCACCGTGGATGTTGCAAAAACCGCCTGAAGCAGCCCTTCGGTCATCAACGTCTCGATCACCTGCTTCCAGGCCGGAAGCTGCCCGCTGTGGTGCGCGCCCAGCGCCAGATGCTTCAGATGCCAGAGCTGCCGATGGTGTTTCAGATGCGGACTCTGGGATATGATTTCGGAGATTCGCCGGTGCAGGGCTTCTTTTTGAACCGGATCGCCGCCGACAGGGGATTCCCGGCATAGCTCCAGTGCATGGTCGCAATCCGCACGGGATTTAAGAAAAAATATGGCGGGCAGCAGATCGAAATGGTGCAGCACCCTTAAAATTTCTCCCAGCGGCGGCAACTGCCCGGGAGCGGCCGCCCATCGCTGCGATTTTTCGTTCCGGATATATTCACGAACTTTCGGAGACATCCGGTTCTTTCCCGGAGCACTTCCGGACAAAAGCGGCAACAGGGCGCCGGAGGGATGGAAAAAAACAGGATAAAGCGGCACCGGCCGCTGCGTCGCCTCGATCACCCGGCATTCCCGAGACCGGATGGCACACAGCCATTCGGCAATCTGGGCGGCATTGCCGATGGTGGCAGAGAGCAGCAGCAGCGGAATCCGGGACGGCAGATAAATCATGGTTTCTTCCCATACCACCCCGCGGTCCGGATCGCCGAGAAAATGCGCTTCATCCAGCACCACCAGATCCGTATCGAGGGTTTCCCCTTGATGCATGGCGTCATAAAGCTGATTGCGCAGAATTTCCGTCGTACCGACAATGACGGACGCCTCCGGCCGTTCTTTCCGGTCTCCGGTCAGAATCCCCACCTGATCCTGGCCGAATATCTCTGAAAATTCATTGAATTTGGCGTTGGAAAGCGCTTTCAGCGGTGTGGCATACCATGAGCGGCCACCGGCCGCCCGGACACGGGAGATGGCCTGCACCGCTATCCAGGTTTTTCCGGAGCCTGTGGGGGCTGTCACCAGACAGTCCGCCTCCTGAATGGCCGCCACCGCCTCGCGTTGAAACGGATCCGGCGCAAACGGCGCGGATTCCGGAACGCCGATGGATTTTAATGCCTGCCTCACCGCCGGATCCGCCGCAGGCTTCAGATGGACAGGCTGTGCCGGCACCCGGCGCCTTCTGGGAACAAACCGGTTTGCCTTGCCGCGGGACTTCAGCGTCATGACGTCAACTGCTGGATGATCGCATTCAGACGCATCATCCCGATATTTTCCAGCCTTACGGATAAGGCGTCCGATAAATTATCCACATGGGGATTCAACATAAAAAACCTCCGACAGAAAATCGATTTTTACCTGTTCACCAAAGTTGGTGTTCAGGTTTTTGGAGCCTATTCTGTAGTTGCGCTCTAAATGATAGCCCTGATTTTTCAAAGTGTTGAAGGTTTCATTTTCCACCTTCCATCTTGCTCTTCCACCTCTCATGATCTGATAAGCATCATCCAAATTTACTGCGAAATCAGTAACCCAACGGAAATGTTTTACCTCATCACCTTCAGATTGCCAGTATTCCAAAAAATTAACCAATAGATCCTTATTGGATTCATTAAGATGCACTTCATTGACAAACCGGAATTTATGCAAAATTTTCGAATTTTTCTCATCCACACAACAAAACAGTATCCACTTTGCGAAAATCGCTGATCTGTTTGAACTGATTCCGAATTGTTTTGAAGAGTGCATCTGCGCTCAGATATTTACGGACTTTTGCCTTTGATGGCGGTGCAATTGGTATTAACTTTTTCATGTTTTTCTCCTCTGGAAAGACTCTGCCATTTCTTCGGAAAAGAAACAATCTATTTTAACTACTATCCGCAATATAATTGTTTAGAAACAGGCTCTTTACCCAAAATGATTACGAAAGACAAAATTCAAAACCTATTAATTATTCTATTCAGCTTGCCTTCGAGAATTGCTGCTTGCAAAGCGTAGAACAAATTTATCGTGGTACTTGAACGAGAGCATCAACCTTGTTTGGCGCCCCTCCATCAAACCGGAGTCCGGACGCAAACCGCCAGGCTCAAATATTGCTCGTTATCTGCGAACATCAGTCTTTTATCAGTCATCATGGTTAAAAAGGAACGTATTTTATCCGCAGGCGTGGAAGCGAATTGGTTTTTTATTTCTTCAAAGCCCCGCTGGTGATCGCAAAACAGATAAATTTTCCGGGAAGTTCCTTCCAGGCGGTGATTCACGGGTTCCGCACCCACCCGGCGTTCCCGCAGAAGCAAAAAAGATTGGCCGTCATGGAGCGTCAGAATCGGTTCGGCATATGGTTCGACATGAAGTTGCTGGTAGTTTTGCCGCCATTTTTCGACGGCCCGGATCACCGGTCGCCAGAGCTTTCGCTGGAATATTTTATCCCCGCGATAATCCTGAACCA
>DAIEFO010000272.1 GCA_027325475.1 Desulfobacteraceae bacterium
TCATATTCAATCATATGGCCAGCATCCAGAGCGGAGACGGTACGCCGTATCCCATCTTTCTGTATGTCGGGCTGCTTTTATGGCAATATTATTCCGGTACGCTGACCACTGCCAGCAATTCAATGGTGTCTAATGCCTCCCTGATTCAGAAAATCTATTTTCCGCGATTGATCGTGCCGGCCACAGCGGCTGTCACCGGGCTGGTGGATTTATGTATTTCATCAACGATTCTGGGTGCGATGATGCTCTGGTATGGGTATGTTCCCCGGTGGACCAGCTTGCTGGTGCTGCCGGTGCTGGTGCCCGTGATGGTTGCCTGCGCTCTGGGGTGCGGGCTGTTTCTGTCGGCTGTCAATGTGAAATACCGGGATGTGCGCTATGCGCTGCCGTTTTTCATCCAGATGATGATGTATGTCACGCCGGTCATTTATCCGGTAAAGATGCTGGATCATTATCCGATCATCAAAACCATGATGCTCTGGCTCAATCCCATTTCCGGCGTCATCACAACCGCCCGCGCCGCAGTGCTGGGGCAGGGAACCATTGACATCTCGGTTCTGGGCATTTCAGCATTCATGAGTGCGGTCTATTTTATTCTGGGGCTTTATTATTTCCGGAATATGGAACGGTATTTTGCGGATATAGCTTAGAAAACAGTTTCAAGTATGTGGACACAGGTTCGCCCTTTTACACAACCTGACCTGATGGATGATCATGGCTGTTTGGAGAAAAAAAGCGATATTTGGCCTGTCTGATGAAAATGGATTATTTCAGAGAAAAAATTTTGAATGGCTTCTATCGCTTTTCGGATCATGCCGTCAAACGGTAAGTGCTTTTAAGATCACAAAAAGTTGTGGATCGAACAGTGCAAATTGCTGAGGGCTTTAATAAGGGATCCAAATGAGAATTGCGATTATAGTGTGGCTGTCTTTGTTGCTGGGATATTGTCCGGCGAAGGCGGCGGAAACGGGAAATGCGGCGTTTGTGATGACGGACAGCGGCAAACCGGAAGCCACCATTGTTATCGCGCGGCATCCGGACGCCATAGCCCTGTTTGCAGCGCAGGAGTTGCAGTATCATATCCAGAAGATCACAGGAGCGGCGCTGCCGGTGGCCACCGATGACATGTCCGTGACAGGTAATCGCATTCTGATCGGGGAAAGCGTCGCGACCAGGGCGCTGGGGCTGACCCGTGACAGTTTTAAACCACAGGAATATCTCATCCGGTTTCTGCCGGGCGTCCTGGTTCTGATGGGGAAAGACAGCGATAAAGCATCGGGTATCGCACATGTGGCGGGTGTTCTGAAAAACGCCGCTTTGCCGGGTGTTTTTGATGCACAGGGCACCTGTTATGCGGTTTATGATTTTCTGGAAAAGTTCTGTGGCGTCCGATGGTTTGGGCCGACAGATCTGGGGTTGGTTTTTCCGGAAACGAAGTCGCTGAAAATACTGCCTGTCGCGGATATCCGTCGCGCACCGGTGTTCAGATTTCGTCAGGGGCCTTACATGCCGGTGTACGGTTTCATCAAAACACTCTGGAACAATCCCACAGCCGACCAGGTCAAACTCTATGCCTGCCGCATGCGGCTTGGCGGCGAACCGTATGCCGCCAACCACAGCTTTTATGGCTATTACGATCGTTTCTGGGAAAAAAATCCTCAGCATCCGGAGCTTTTTGAGGCCAGTCATCCGGATTGGTTCGCACAGGGATATTCCGGCAAGCCGCCCCAGATGTGCTACACCAACAAGGGGTTCATCCATCAGGTGATTCAGGATGCCCGCGATTATTTTGACGGCAAGGGGCTTAAACCCGGAGCGCAGGCGTCCGGTAACTTTTTTGCGGTGGTGCCAATGGACAACAGCTCCTGGAGCAAAGATCCGGAGAGTCAGGCGGAGTTGAATCCCGATCAAAAAAACAACCCTCAGTTTTCCAATGGTTATGCCAGCGACTACATTTTCGGGTTTGCCAACAAGGTGGCCAAAGCCATCCGAAAATCCAATCCGGACAAGTATCTGGCGACCCTGGCCTACAGTTCTTACGCCTATTATCCGGAGCATATCCGACTGGAATCCAACATCGCTGTTCAGCTTTGTCTGCATGTACGCAACTGGTGGGTACCGGCCATGGAAAGAAATGACATGCGGTTTTATGAAAGCTGGGTTACCAAAGAAAAAGACCGTCCGATTTATCTGTGGCTCTATTACACATTTCCGGAAGAGATGGCCATTAACGGCAAATTCCACTGCTTTCCCGGCTTTTTCGCCCATACTATTGACCGTCAGTTTAAAATGTTCGCCAGAGACGGCATTCGTGGGATATTTCTGAACAATCTTGGGGAATATGTGGATAATTATGTCACTTTCAGGTTGATGGATGACCCTTCGCTGAATATAGATCAGCTTATTGATGAATACCATCGTCTGTACTATGGCGCAGCCGCCGACCCCATGAAAAAGATGTATCTGCGCATCGAGGAAATCTATTCCAACCCGAAAAATTATCCGGAAGAAGTTCAGACTCAGAATAAACATTTCCATCAGACCAAAGAAATTGCCTGGCAGTATCTGGGCACCAGGGCCCGCATGGATGAACTTGGCAAACTGATGGCTGAAGCCAAAGCCCTTGCCGCCACTGATGCTGAGAAACAGCGGGTAGCGCTGTTTGAAAAGGGAATATGGGATTACATGCTTGAAGGTCAGAAAAAAAATAATAAGTTTTAAGTGCTATATTGAGCGACATGGGCTGTATGGCTCTATAGTAGAACATGGTATTCCAAATCAGCCCATCAAAACCTTAAAAACCTTTTTTATGATGGAAGTGTACTGATGCCTGTCATAACAATTAAAGAGAAGATCACAAAGACAATTGATATCCCTTTAGACGCAATCTATCAAGTTATTGACAATCTGTCGGAGAATGAACGGCATCTACTGATGGAAAGATTAAAGTGTAAATCAATTAAATTGAAGAAATTCAAAAATGACAATATTCAGAAAATTGTTTCCGATTTTCAGGTAACAAACTGTTATGAAGATGATTTTTTGAAAGACCTGGAAGCTGGTCTAATGAAATCATCTGTCAATCGCAAGGTGTGAGTATGCCTTCGATCCGCGAACTCAGAGATGATATCAAAGAATACCTTGAAGCACATGATCTTTTAAAAAAATGGGGAAAAGCGAAAAAACTTTTTGAACAAAATCCCGAACACCCATCCTTGCATACGGAACTTCTGGAACCGCGCCACAGATTAATCTATTCTTTTAGAATTGACAAAAAGTATCGGGCGCTGTTCATTTGTATTTCAGATCGAATCGTTGAGGTGATAGCTGTCACGAATCATTACAAAAAATAACCGCCATGATCAGTTTTTTTT
>DAIEFO010000273.1 GCA_027325475.1 Desulfobacteraceae bacterium
GGCAAGGCGCGCAAATCCTGAGGAATGAAGCGTACTTGTGGTACGCTGCAATGACGAAGGATGCGGCGCAACGCAGCCTCCGGACTTTTTACGAAGCCGTCAATGATGGTTTCGTGCAGTGAATTCGCTTGTCTCCATTTTACACAAAAGCCGGGGAATGACAATTGTCATTCCCCGGCTTTCGATGAAGCAATGCGTCGAGTTCTCAAAACCTGCACCTCAAGACATCGGTTGCGGCGCACATGGTCGTTTATAGCGTTATTTTTCGATGGATGGCAGTTCGAAAACGCTCAATGTCAGGGAAGAATTTCAATGGTCGGATAGAGTCCCGCACGGTCTCCATCCGGATATGGCTGAATGGTGTTGAAAGAAATCTTCTGATTGTTCTGGGCGTGACCATGGTTGTGTCTGCCATTAAAATAGGCCCCGTTAGCTTCCAGAATATGTTCGATGCGGTGTTGAAATGCCTCGACAAACAGCTCTCCATCTCCTTCAAACAGCATATCTCCTAAGGTCAGGCCGTCGCGGATCTCCGAAAATTTTTCCAGCGGATAGCTGTTGGCAGCGAGATCTTGCCGATTGGTAATGAATCCCCACACCAGATAGCCGGATGGAATATCAACAGGCTCTGTCAAATCGATGATGGTATGCGGCATCACGATACTGTCTTCGCCAATGATCAAAGGACAGGAAGGCGTCCCCCGCAGAAAAGAGTTAAATCCCACAAATATTTTTTTACCCAGCCTGGCGTTAATGATTTTGGCGCCGTGAGCCGTGACATCATAGCCGTCCAGATGGGAACCGATAATATAGCAGTTTTCCTGGGCGTTTGCGCCCTTTCCCAGAAAAGAATCCTGAATATAGGCTCGCTGCGCCACCAGGACGTTTTCGCTGATCCGAGTTTTTCCCTTGATGACCGCGTATCGGTCCACCGACGCACCGCGGGGGATGGAAACCGGAGACTCCAGATGGATGACATCGAATACACGTTCAAAATCCGCTTTTCTCTCCTGAACAAACTCCATGAGAATACCCTGTGGAGGGCCGCCCCCAGGTTTGACATCGATGTACCTGTCTAAAATGCTGCGGGGATACCGGTAGAGAAAATTGAAGGCCTTGTCGTTTTTGATCCAGATGGCGCCGGGTTCCACGTACACATGAGACAACTCGCCCGCTTGAACATAGGAAAAACGGCCGATCACGCAATCATGAACCGTCGTTAAATCCACGGTGCTGAAGGTCCCCAGAAAACAGCCTTCAGTCGGGGCGCCATGGATATTGGCGTAATGCATCGACATGGTGTCATGGATAAAAAATGTATCCAGACTTTCCGGATCGTGCGAAAAGTTATGTACCAGCGTTTTTATGAGAAAACAGTCTTTGATATGGATACACTCGTCTTCATAGACCGGTAACTGACGGGTTCCATAGGCGAACATATCGTTTTTACGCTTGAGTTCATCTCCCCGAATATCACTTTTGTACAGCACGGAATGCTCCACCCGGCATTTTCCCAGAAAATAGCTGCCTGCCAGATTAGACTGGCTGAAATAAAAGTTCAACGGATGGTGCGGGGTTATGCCGTAAAATGCGTAAAATTTAGTAAGCTGGGAAAGTGGCAGCGCATTTTTAAGATACGGCATTACATCAAAATTCAACTCTCTGAGATTAATGGAAATCCGCTGGTGAATTCGCTCGATCAGATTTTCAATTTGTTTCATTGAACCACCTCATGGAGGTTTTAGAAAACGAACAGAGACAGCCCCATCACCGGCCAGACGACATATACCATCAAGGCCAGCGCCGCAATCACCAGCACACTGGCAATTGCCCCATACATGAAAAACTCCCGGCCTGTGAACTGTCCGGATTCACAGACAAGCGTATTGGCGGCGCCTGCAGCCGGTAACATCAGCGGCATGCCGACAGCAGCAAGGATTGTCAGCAGCAGGACATCCGGGACGATTTTCAAATAAGATGCCGCCGCCAGCATCACCGGCAATACAACAGCCAGGACAACCACGTTGGCCATACCGTTGGCCATAAGCAGCGCCAGAAAAGCCGCCACCATGGCAATGACGGCTCCGTTCGATGATTGCAGCACGTTCAGCCCGTTGACCGCCAGCCATCTTGCCGCTCCGGTTTCCCACAGACAGAAAGCGATGCTGATGGCGCCTGAAAACAGCAGCATCATATTCCATGGCAGCGATTGAAGATCATGGATATCCAGAATGTCCAACATGAACAGCAACAGCACCGGCGTCACAATGACCACTGTTTTGTTCCATACCATCCCTTCCGGCATCAAAGATGACAGCAGCAACACCATAACGCCGGTCACTGCAATCACCAGCGTCAGGATTTCATTTCGGCTTGCGGCGCCCAGCTCTGCGCATTGCAACCGGATATATTCCCTGAACTCCGGAATATGCTTTTTCTGCGGCCTGAAGCATATCATCACAAATCCCCATAATGAAAAAAGCATCAGCCATCCCAGAGGCAGCATGTAATAGCTGAAATGTCCGCTATTGATTTCTCTCCCGGCAAAAGCTCTGAAAAATTCGAGAGCCAGAACGCTTCTGGCAGCGCCTGGCAGGGTTATCATGCTTCCGGCAGCCGCGGCATATGCCATTGCGATAAAAAGGCCTTTTCCGAACCGGGTAGGCTGTTCGCCTTCCGCATGCCGCATGTACGCTGAGAACAGCAGCGGATAGACAGAGGCAACAACGGCTGTATAGATCATGATATGTGACAGAAGTGCAATAACCACCATGCTTCCAAGATAGACCAGAACCGTTCTGTCACCGGCTGCCATCAGCACACGGTACACCAGACGCTTTATCAGCCCTGTCTTGATGAATGCCACACCAATCAGTGTTGATGCGCAGATAAACAGAATGGGAGGACTGATAAAATTACCGAAAGCGGCGCCGCCAGGATGCGCGATAAAAAGCATCTGAAGCATACCGACAGCAATCGCGGTAACGCCCACCGGCAAGGCTTTGGATATCCACCAGGTAATCGCCAGGGCAAGAATTGCCAGAGCGCCTTTGCCTTCATGCGTCAGAGCAAAATGATTACCGGCCGGATCTAAAGCATCCGGAATGGCCCCCAGACCATACACTATGACAAAAAGTACAGCGCCAAGCAGCAAAAATATCGTTTTCCCCCAGTTAAAAATAGCGGTAACGCCAGGGGTGGTAATATGGTTCATGATGGATATATTCTCCTTTACAAAGATGCTCCACCATTCCAGAGCGTTCAAACAATATGGTAATCTTTACTAAGAGATGATTTTATCACAGTATATCCTCAAAAAACAAAGCATAACTGATGTTCATCAGCGAACGGCTTGATATGTTCTG
>DAIEFO010000274.1 GCA_027325475.1 Desulfobacteraceae bacterium
AACGATAAGGAAATCATGGGTCACATCCCGGCGAACTGTGCCTCCGAATTCCTTTATTTTATCGATAATGCCCTCCACAACCCCCGGGTAGAGACGACGTAGATACTTATTATCTTCGATATAACGCTCGTCGCGTCCTGACTCGTAACCGATCAGCTTATAAGCGCGCGTCAGTCCACCGAAACGGTTGGCGTAAACGCTGCTAGAAGGCATATCGTCGGTTTCATCGATGAGGATGCCCGAGAGCCATCCTTGCTGTTCCTGCAGGTTCTTGAGTTTTTCCAACATCTCCTCGTTGGATATCCTGCGGCACCGCGCCTGAATAATTCCCTGCGCCGCATAAAAATAGCGTGGTTCAACAACGGCCTGAAAGGCGCCTTCTGAGCGCACCCACATCTCGGGCGGGTTAACAACGCGCTTTTCTTTAAGTTTGAAGGAGCGCCTGTTGTAAATATTGTTGCCGATATATTTTTCGTTAATAAGGATTTGATGAACAGTGCTGCGTGTCCATGGACGCTTCAGGTCGGTGAGAACGCCGCGTCTGTTCAGTTCAACGGCAATTTCTGCCTCGTTCAGGCCCTCTTCGACAAAAGCTTTATATACCCAGCGTACATTCTGCACCTCTTCGTCAGGTCCCGGCACCAGAATGACACGGTCGGTTTGCAGAGACTTTTGCTGGCCGCGGGAAAGTTCGCCTTTTGGTTTTTTGTGTTCGTCAATAAGCAGGCGGCGCAAGCCGTAGCCGGCGGGGCCACCCTGACGAAAACCCTTTTCAATCAGCCGACACTGCCCGGCAAAGACTTTGACCGATAATTCACGGCTGTATTCGCCCGCCATAAAGCGCTTAAAGGTCTTTTGTATATTGGAAATAGGTGTTCCATCGTTAGCAAATTGCTCTGCCACATAGCGAACATCATAACCACCTCGGCGGCATGTGAACTCATAATAGGCACTCTCATCTGTGTCCTGAAACCTTCCCCAGCGGGTAACGTCAAGAACCAAGATGACGTTGAATTCTTTTATGCCCGATTGAACGTCGGCAATCAGCCTTTGTAGGCCCTCCCGGCCGCTGAAGTTGAGGCCGCTTTTGCCGCCATCAGTGTAAGTCTTAACGATCTCGATATTATGCCGCTGGGCATAAGCTTCCATCGCGGCTGTTTGATTTTCAATAGAATACTGCTGATGTTCCGTCGACATCCGGACATACATGGCTGCCCGGTGCGCATGTGGTTCAGCGGCGTGATTACCCTGATCTCCGATCTTATACATTTCCAATCCTCAGGCGATATTCCTCAAGTTCCAGTGACTTTAGTCATTAACCATTTTAACCTGAGGAGAAATCTATGTCTCACCCCCAAATGGGTAATATATTACCCAACAAAACAGCCGCATCGATGGATCGGGAGATCGCCGCGCGTGTTAATGTGATCTTGCGCAGGGAATATCAGGACATGTCGTCCAGCCTTAAAGAGATCGGGCGTGCGACTGGCATTGCCTCCCATACAATCAAGAGGTGGTATGAAGGGCGCAATGCGCCAAGCGCGGGACATTTGATCATTTTGGCACTGCACTTTCCGGCGGTATTGAAGATGATTCTGGACTTGTCAGGGTACGAGTATTTGGCGTGTCATGTCGACCAGCCGGGTAACGTCTCCGTTCCGCAAGATGCGGCTGAAAATAATGGCACATTAAATGACACAATAAATTCTGAACCCCCGAATCTTAACGAAAGACAGCTATGGTTTTTGGAAGGGCTCCGCACCGGGCAAGCGTTAACAGCAGACGACATATGCCGTCAATGGTCAGCTTTTCTCAGGACTGCTCGACGCGATATCGCAGACTTGAAGGACAGGGGGCTGATTCGTTTTGAGGGGGCTAAAAAGACAGGATATTATGAAATAATAAAGTCGCCTTTAGGTTAGCAAAAAAGCTCACCTACGGCATCTGATTATGGTTCCCTGAGCCCCGCAATTTTAGTCGCTGTTCCGCTAAAAAGGTTCGCTGATACTGCGTTTTAAATTCGCTGTTATTTTGTTGCTGTACCTTTTCTGTCGGTCTGAAATGTGCCGATATTACGGGCGTTTGTGCACAGCCAGATCATTTTATTGCTGATAAATTACCGTAGAAATTCGCTGTATTTTCGCTGATAAACAGCGAAAAACCCGAGCTTTCCGTTCGATGCGACTTCGGCGCCAACCACCAAGTCGTCCTCCGTCCGAATCCTGAGCAGATAGTGCAGAAAATCGCGCCGTTGCGGGGCTTTTTCGTTTCCACTTTTTCCGTCGAACATTAAGCAGCCGGGTACATGCGTCTGAAAAGGGGCCTGTGCTCAGACAGGCATTTTGTCGTTCGACGGAAATGGTGTCGTCCAATGTGAAATGCCCATCTTCCTCGGCAGGACAATAGAGAAACTACGAGTAACCCCATCTCCCACGGACGTATTGTTCCATTCTTCAAATGCACCATCTGAGCTATTTGACCATCTTCGGTATAAAGATCCATAGATTAGGGGAGTTTTAGTGTCCTCGCCCGTATGATCCGTCGTCACATTCCATGTAACTCGACTGAAGGGATGCTCATCATCGAACGTATAGAGTGGAAGTTTCACCAGCTGAGAAACAGCTCTTTGGAACTCTGCTTCATTGGAAGTTGGTACAGCCCCATCTTGAATTGCACCAATCTCCTCTAAAAAGATAGAAATAGACTCTGACATTTCCCAAACATACGTCAAAATGTTCCATAGCCATGATGTTACAGACACGACTTTCATTTCTTTGTGCAGTATAGGTGTGGGACCCACAGCTCCGTTACTAAAGCCCTCCACATAAAATCCCAGAAGCTTGATTCTTTCTTTTTCGTGACGAAATGTTGTTTCAAACAGCCTTATACGTCCGTGGTAATGCTTGACCGTGTTCGCAAAGCTTGCAATCTCATCACGCACACTTTTTATTCTATTATTCAAAAGACGAATCTTACTGTTCTGGCTTGCCTCTCTATCTGATTTGAAAAATGCATAGGCAATGTGCCCAATATCATCGACATGCTCTGCTGCGGCATATGTGGCAAGTTCTAGATAATCGATAACAATACCGCCGTTATCAGTCAGCTTACCTTCAGCCCAATATTTGAAGAGATGGTCAGCACATTTAATGATTTTATCGCATATTCTTGCCACCGATATATTGTAGATCCCCAATGGATGCCTAGAATCACGACTTTCATGATAAGAAGCCCCTTCTTTCAGAAAGGATAAATACTGACGTGATCTAAGAATGGGCAACTCTCTATTGTCGTCAGTGAGGCTGATATCAATTTTTGGCTTGCCCATGATTTTCT
>DAIEFO010000275.1 GCA_027325475.1 Desulfobacteraceae bacterium
GAATATTCTGGCGTTTGTCGAAAAAAGGATTGCCGGTGACCATAACGGTTTTACCGGTTTTTATTCGCTGTACCAGGGATGTGGGGAGTTGGGTTTCCAGCACCCTGATCGTCGCGGATTCGTTAAAAAAACCATCTTCAACCAGTTCATGCATGGTCCGACCCAGAACTTCTTCCTTTTTAATGCCCGTAATCCGTTCGTAGGCGCTGTTGACCCGTATTGTCCTGGCCTGGCCGTCCGTGACATAGATGCCATCGTATGAAGATTCGATGATGGCCTCCAGTTCGTCGGATATCTGTCTGGTGTGCTCCAGCTCGCTGGACAGAGATTCCAGCTCTGAAATATCCTGAAGGATGGCGACAGCTCCGATGACCTTGTCTCCAACCTTGAAAATCGTCCGGTTGGACATGAACGTATGCCCCTCAATCACGAGCTTTTGGGCCAGCTCCTGTTTGCCGGTCTGAAGAATCCGGTAAAGCTGTGAATCGGCGATTAACGCCGTTAGTTCCTGACCGACGATGTCATTTGTGCTGCGTCCGACGATTTTTTCAAAGGAATGATTGCAGTAAACCGCCCGGCCAGTCGTGTCGATGGCGATGATCGGATTATGAATCGAATCCAGGAGTGCTTTGACTTCAGGGCTTATCGACAATAAAAATTCGTTCATTCCAAATCCGCTGTCTTTTCAGGAAGTTTACATCCCACACAGTACACCAGCAGTTTTTCGGCGATTCTGGCGGCTGTGAATTCCGAGACATGAGAGCCTTCGATTTTGGAGAGCTCGGCGATATCGGCGGCTACCACATGTCTGGACGCGCCAATGGCTTGAATCAGACGAACAAGCTGACGATACTGAAGTCCGCCGGGTTCCGGCGTACCGGTTCCGGGCAAGACGGACGGGTCTAGTCCGTCAACGTCGATGGTGATATAAACGCGCTCCGGAAGCTGGTCGACGACTTTCTGAATCCAGGAAAGATCACCCAATGGGATTTCATGGGCAAAGTACGGCTTCATGTCATGTTCCCGGAGATAGGCGGCTTCCTCCGCGGAAAACGAGCGGATGCCGATCTGGACGGCCGTAAGTCTCATATCTTCCACCACCCGGCGCATGACGCAGGCGTGGTTGCAGCGGCTGCCGTTCCAGGTGTCTCTCAAATCCAGATGCGCGTCCACCTGCACCACGGCAATGTCGGGGTACATTGCCGCCGCCGCCGCGATGGGGCCGATGCTGATGGCGTGGTCGCCTCCCAGAGACAAAAGAAATTTGCCCTCGGAAAGAACGGCGACGGCGGCCTGACGCATTTCAGCCACCGCCTGATCCGGGTCTTGCGATGGGTATAGTGGCGCAAGCGTATGGATGCCGATTTGTCCCCAGTGCAGCAGGGTTTCCTCGTCCATCATTTCAAGCTGTGTGGATGCTTCCAGAATGTGCAGAGGGCCGCCGCCGGTTCCGACGCCGTAGGAAACCGCATGCTCGTAACACAGCGGCAGGATGACGGCGCGGGCGCTTTGAATATCGGATATCTGGTATTCAGGTTCACCGAATGTATAAGCGGTCATGAGGGAACCTCATAAAGTCGATGATGAGAAAGGGGGCTTTAAAGGGCGCTCCGGTTGCAGAAAATACCGAAAACACCTCTGAAAGAAAATAAAAAGGCCGGAATCTGACTGCTACAGTTCGATTCCGGCCTTTATCGGATAACGATTATTTCACGAAGATGGCTGCGGCCACGACAGTGGTCCACAGATTGCCTTCAGCGCCCAGAGCGCCCTGGCTGGTGTGCTGGGATTTAACGATCTTGCCGGACATTTTATAGACTTCGCGGCGTTCGTCATAATCCTTGTCAGCATCGAATTCGATGCCCAGCGTGTTGGCCAGCATCGTGGCGGCCAGATCTTCGGCGTATTCACCGGCTTCCAGCTCTGTCTGACCAAAACCGTGATGTTCGGATAAATACCCATAGCGGCCTCTTTCAGCGGGCAGGGCAAGGCCGATGCTCGCGACGATTCTGCGTCCGGGTTCGTTGATTTGTTCTCTGGCCATAACGCAGTGCGTTATTTCACCGGGTTCAAGGCGGTCAATCCCCTTTTCGATGTCGATAATGTTGCAATGCGGGGGGAAAATAGAAGAAACCGTTACAAGATTGAGATGAGCGATACGCGCATCCCGCAGAGCGTTTTCAAAAGAAGACAACTTTTCTTTGGCAACGCCGACGCCTTTGGTGAAAACCATATATCGGGGTACATACATGGATTGACCCTCCCAAATAGTTAGAATAAACTACCGTCAGCATTTCATCGGAAACGGACGGTGTCAGAAACAACCTGAACGCAAACAAACAAAACGCTCTTTTGTAATCGCAACCGACTATTTTGTCAATTAAAAATGAATATGGATAACTTGCTGCGCATCCACTCTGTTAGCTGAAGATCGAGGTTTGTGGTGAACATTAAACTGGATATTTCACATCATTGCATTGAAACGGCAATCCGGAGACAGTATCATCAGACACTGGCGGTGTATTTCAATACAAAAAGAGACAAGCAGGCGCTTGAAGCGCGGCTTGAACTGATGATCGACGCGCTGGAATCATTTGATTTTCCATTTCTGAGGCGTACCTACCCTGAACTTGCTGGCCCTGAACTTGCCGGAAGTTGTGGTCATGATGTCCATCTTGAAGCGGATCCGCAGCGTCGGCCGGTGATCCGCCTGAACGGTTTATGTATTACAGCGAAAAACGCCACGCACAGTACCAGGTGTCCGGATGGTCATCCGGCGGGCAGCCGATGCACTCGGTTTTGATGCGGGAATCAATGGCTCTGGCAAAATAAGTGTATTCCACGAGTCCTCCGGATTTGCAGGGATAATCCTGAAGCCCCTTTCGTTTTCTGGCGGACTGAACCCGGCACTCATTCATCTGAAACACGAAACTGTTATCGGCCTCTTCTGTGAAGGACTGAGTGTTGATTCTGGCGTAAAGCCTGAAATTCAGCGCGGCTTTCAGTCCTGCCAGACCCGGCTGTTCCGGAAGGTTCAGAAACTGTTTGATAGCTTTGGCTTCAAACGGCGAAAAATGTGCCCAGCAGGAATCGTTGCAGCGTTTGGCGTCATTCATACCGCTGGCGAATTCAACAGCTTGAAACCAGACGCCGTCATTGGCCAGCCAATTCACCGCCACGCTGTCGAGAAGGGTTGTCAGAGATTGTTGCGACATATTGAGAAGCGGCGCCGGAATATTGTCTTTCATTTCAAACCCCAGCGTTTTGGCCAGGCGATTCATTTGAATGCCATAGCTGCGGTCAAATGCAGTTTTCAGGGTTTCCAGAGC
>DAIEFO010000276.1 GCA_027325475.1 Desulfobacteraceae bacterium
GCGCCGGATCTGAACTGGGAAGCGTTTTTCACCGATTCACGGCTGCGACGGATTATTCATATCGCACTGGAACAGAATCGAGACATGCAGATCGCTCTTTTGAATGTTCAAAAATCGGCTGCATTGTACGGTATTCAGAAAGCCGGGCTTTATCCATCATTCAATGCGGCGGGAGCCATGAGCAGCGAGCGGGTTCCGCACGATTTGTCCACATCCGGAAAATCTGTCATTCAAGAACAATACAGTGCCAATCTCGGCATGGCCTCCTGGGAACTCGACTTCTTCGGACGTGTTCGCAGCCTGACAGAAAGCGCCCTTGAAAGCTACCTGGCAACGGATGAAGCCAGGCGAAGCACCCAGATACTCCTCATCGCGGCAACTGCCAGTGCATATCTGAATCTGGCGGCTGACCGTGAAAACCTGAACATCGCCACCACCACTTTACAGACTCAGCAGGATGTTTACCGCATCGTGGACCACAGATATCAGACCGGGATAGCCACCGAAGTGGATGTAAAACGTGCGCAAACCCAGGTGGATACAGCCAGGGGAGACATCGCCCGGTTCACTCAGCAGATCGCTCTGGACGAAAATGCTCTGAATCTGCTGCTGGGATCGCCGGCACCGGCTGATGTGCTGTCGGTAAATCTATCGGACATTCCGGAACCTCAGGTCATCACGCCCGGACTTTCTTCTGAAATTCTGCTGAACCGGCCCGATATTCTGGCGGCGGAACATCAGCTCAAAAGCGCCAACGCCAATATCGGCGCTGCCCGGGCAGCGCTTTTCCCCCGCATCGCTCTGACCTCATCCGCAGGAACCGCCAGCAGTGGTCTGGGCGGGCTTTTTGGGTCCGATTCCGGAACCTGGAGCTTTGCACCACAGATTGTTACCCCCATATTCGACCCCAGACTCTGGTCCGCCTATGATGCCGCCAATATTGAACGGAAAATTACCGTGGTTCAATATGAAAAAGCTATTCAGACAGCTTTCCGGGAAGTGGCCGATGCACTGGCCGTGAATGGTACGGTGGGAAATCAGCTTTCGGCGCAGGAATCCCTGGTGAATGCTGTGGAAATTATTTACCGCCGCTCAGAGACACGTTATTTTAAAGGTATCGACAGCTACCTGAGCGTTCTCGATGCCCAGCGCGCTTTGTATTCAGCCAGACAGGGGCTTATTGCACTCCGTCTGGCTAAAATCGCCAATGAGGTCAAACTTTACGCGGTACTGGGTGGCGGAAGCGATAAATAGTTTCCAGCACGATGCGCTCCATTCATGCCAGTATAAATTGCCTGAGATGACATGACGCGCACGGAAAGCAGTTTTACCGATCGAATCGCAGTGGAGGATGTATGACAATACAAAAAAAATTTCTGGTATTGGTTGATGGTTCCGAACGAACCATACAGACGGTGAACTATATCAAAGATTTTATGCCCATTGATGAAAATACGCGGATTGTGCTGTTTCACGTCTTCAGCAGCATACCGGAAGAATATCGGGAATTGGCGCAGGAACCCTCGTGCGTCAACATCACAGATCAATTGAAAAACCGGGAAACGCAGGAAAAAGGAAAAATCTGCACCTGTCTGGAGCAGGCGAAAAAATTTTTGATTTCAGGCGGTTTTTCGGAACAGTCCATCGAAATCAAATTTCACCGTCTGGAAAAAGGGGTCGCCCGCGATATCATCGATGAGGCGGGAAAAGGTTACACCGCCGTTATTTTGAGAAGACGGGGATTGGGTGTGGTGCAGAACATCATGCTGGGCAGCGTTGCTGTCAAGCTGCTGCAGGCGTTAACTTTCATACCGATCCTGATCGTGGGAAAGGCGCCTGCCGTCAAGAAAATATTATTGGCAGTGGATACCTCATCAGCTTCGATGAAAGCGGTTGAATTTGTTGCCTCGCTATTAGGCGGCTACGGGTATGAGATTTGTATATTTCATGCAATCCCAGGCTTGGGAGCTATCCATTTTGATCTTTCTGAAGTTTGCACCCCGGAAATTCCTGAACTGAATATGCCGGATACCTGCCTTGAAACTTTTAAATTAAAAGTGGCGCGGCTGTTTCAGGATGTAAAGGGCAGGTTGATGGCATCGTGGTTTGAATCCGGCAAAATATCTGAAAAGATCATTTCCGGAGTCCACAGCCGGTCCGAGGCTATTGTCAGGGAAGCAGAAGACGGCGGCTTCAGCACGATTGTTGTCGGGCGAAGAGGCCTTTCAAAAGTGGAAGCGTTTTTTATGGGCAGGGTCGGCCATGAGGTCGTATATGGAGGGAAAAAATTTACCGTATGGGTCGTCTGATGGCATCAACATATCCGCTTGATCACGCATGGGTTATAGGATATAGACATCAGAGACTTCTTCGATATAAAAAACACATCATACCTTTTCAAGATCGCAACGATAATAACCGAACCGGGAGCGCAACATTTGATTATTTCTCAGACAGGACAGATTGCTGACGGTTTTTATGTGCTGGGGCATCCTGCCATTCCTGTATTTTTGCTCGATGGTGAACAACCAACCATTGTTGATGCAGGATTTTCTTTTCTGGGGCATCTTTACGCCAGAGAGATTTCCAAAGTGCTGGGAAACCGTCATCCTGCACGATGCCTCCTGACCCACTCGCATTTTGACCACTGCGGATCGGTATCAACGCTGGCGGCGTATTTTCCTGACATGCAGGTCATGGCTTCTGAAAAAGCGCGGGATATTCTATTGCGACCCAACGCCATCTCACTGATCCATGAATTGAATCAGGTGACCAGAAGCACAGCCACGTATATTGACACCGCCGCCGAAGATCTGCCCGAATTTTCGCCGTTTGGAATTGATTGCATCATCAAGGAAGGCGACATACTGAACGTGTCTTCAGGCCGCACGATACAAGTTCTCGAAACCCCAGGCCATACACGAGACAGCCTGAGCTATTACATTCCCGAAATTAAGGCGCTGCTTTGCGCCGAGTCTTGCGGCATCATGGATTCCACGGGTCATATCTTTTCAGAATGCCTGGTAGATTACGACCAGTATCTGGCCTCTATTCACAAACTTTCCCTGCTGAATGTAGATATCGCCTGCCAGGCTCACTGGTTTGTATTTACCGGTCAGGATGCTGTGGATTTTGTATCGAGATCGCAGACTTCCTGCGACGAATTCCGCGACTGGGTGGAGCACCTTCTATCTGAAGAAAATGGGGATATCTCCCGTGTGATGGCACGTATCAAAACCGCTGAATATGATGGCAAGACCGATCATGTTCAACCTGAACCCGCTTATCTGCTCAACCTGGAAGCCCGCATCA
>DAIEFO010000277.1 GCA_027325475.1 Desulfobacteraceae bacterium
AAAGTCGGAGGTGAAAGCCAGAAACGGCTGCCGAATGCCGGCTGCCTTTCTGACTTCCGTTTCTCTTTTGACGGGTCTTAGTATTCGTAAAACCCCTTACCGCTTTTTTTGCCCAGCCATCCGGCTTCCACATATTTGCGGAGCAGGGGGCAGGGACGGTATTTTGGGTCTTTGAATCCGTTGTAGAGTGTTTCCATGATAGCCAGACACGTATCCAATCCGATCAGATCCGCCAGGGCGAGCGGTCCCATCGGGTGATTCATTCCCAGTTTCATGACGGTGTCTATGTTTTCCCGCGTGCCGACCCCGTGATAGAGACAAAAAATGGCTTCATTAATCATGGGCAGCAATATCCGGTTGGCGATAAACCCTGGATAGTCATTGGCCAGTGCTGGTGTTTTTCCGAATTTCAGAGACAAATCCCATGTGATCTGAAATGTCTCATCTGAAGTGGCAATGCCGCGGATCACCTCCACCAGCTTCATGGCCGGCACCGGGTTCATAAAGTGCATGCCGATGACCTTCTCCGGTCTGCGGGTCTGTGCCGCGATTCTTCCGATAGGGATAGAGGACGTGTTGGTGGCCAGAATCACATGTGCGGGGCAGATGTCATCAAGCTGTTTGAAAATCTGAAATTTGAGCGCTTCATTTTCAGTGGCGGCTTCCACCACAAAATCCGCAGCCGTCATATCGCTCAGTGCTGTGCTGGATTGGATTCGAGACAGCACAGCCTGCTTTTCTTCTGCGGTCATCTTGCCCTTTTCAACACTTTTGGACAGATTTTTGGTGATGGTGTCCAGCCCGCGCTGGACGAATTCCGGTTTGATGTCGTTCATAATGACGTTTAAACCGCTCATGGCCGCCACCTGAGCGATGCCGTTTCCCATCTGGCCTGCGCCAATGACGCCGTATGTTTTGATATCCATCGAGTTGCTCCTGATTAATGTATGTAAACGTTCATAAAGCGGGGGAAGGCATTTATCCCCATAAAAATGAATCCCGCACAGTGCGAGGCGTTATCGGGCGTATGCCATACGCCCCTATCGTTTGACAATCATGGCGACTGCCTCGCCGCCGCCCAGGCACAGGGAAACCAGGCCGGTTTTTTTATCCTGACGGATCATTTCATGCAGCAGTGTTACGAGCAGCCGACAGCCGCTGGCGCCAATGGGATGCCCCAACGCCACGCTGCCGCCGTTGACATTGACTTTCTGCATATCCAGATCGAGTTCGCGCAGGATGGCTACGCTGGAACCGCTGAAAGCTTCATTGATTTCAAAGAGATCCACATCATTCAATGAAATGCCTTCTTTTTTTAGGCACTTGGGAATGGCCCATATCGGCGCCACCAGAACATATTTCATGTCGATGCCATAGGACGCTTGAGCGCCGATGGACGCAAGCACCTTGCAGCCCAGTTCCGCCGCCTTTTCACGCGACATCACCACAACCGCTGCCGCGCCGTCGCTGATGATGGAGGCATTTCCAGCGGTGCCGACGCCATCTTTCTTGAAAGCCCCTTTCATTTTGGACAGGCTTTCCAGAGAGGTTTCCTGAGGACACTCATCCTGACGAAAGAGAACAGGCGCTCCTTTGCGCTGGGGGATTTCCACCGGTACGATTTCATCCGCAAAGCGTCCGGCGCTGACAGCGGCCAGCGCCCTGCGGTAAGATTCCGCAGCGAAGATGTCCTGATCCTTGCGGGTAACATTGTATTTTTCCGAACACAGTTCATTGGACATGCCCATGTGAAAATCATTGACGATGTCCCATAACCCGTCATGAATCAAGTGGTCTTCCAGTTTTCCGGGGCCCATCCGGTACCCGAATCTGGCTTTCTCCAGATAATAGGGGGCCATGCTCATGTTTTCCATGCCGCCTGCCACAACAACATCGGCATCTCCAAGCTGAACGGCCTGAGCCGCCAGCATCACGGCTTTTAATGCGGAGCCGCAGACCTTGTTAATGGTAATGCACTCAGCTTCCCAGGGCATGCCTGCCTTGACGGCGGCCTGCTTGGCCGGATTCTGGCCATAGCCGCAGGGCAGTACCTGCCCCATGATGACTTCATTGACCGCTGCTTTGGGAATTCCGGCGCGCTGCACCGCAGCTTCGATGGCAATGGCGCCCAGTTGGGTCGCCCCAGTGGTGCTGAGGGTTCCATTAAAACTGCCCAGTGGCGTTCTGACTGCACTGACAATTACAGCTTCTTTCATGATTCTTGATTCTCCTTGCATCTTCATGGATATTACATGTTCCGGCGGTATTTGCCGCCCACATCATAGAGCGCCTGAGTAATCTGTCCGAGTGAGCAGACGCGGACGGTCTGCATCAGTTCGGCAAACAGGTTTTCTCCTGAAAACGCCACTTGTTGAAGTCGTTTCAGGGCTGCGGGCGCTTCATCCTGATGTTGCTGTTTAAACGCTGCAAGACGGTTGACCTGGGATTCTTTTTCTTCTTCAGAAGCTCTGGCAAGTTCCACAGCATCGTTGAGTTCATCCGCCGAAACATGGGGATCCCGGAAGGTGTTGACCCCGACGATAGGATATTCACCCGTATGCTTCAGGATTTCGTAATACATGGATTCTTCCTGAATCTTGCTGCGCTGGTATCCGGTTTCCATGGCGCCCAGTACCCCGCCGCGCTCGGTGATGCGGTCAAATTCCAGCAGAACCGCCTCTTCGACCAGCCGGGTCAGCTCTTCCACAATGAAACTGCCCTGATTCATGTTCTCGTTTTTGGCCAGGCCCCATTCCCGGTTGATGATAAGCTGGATGGCCAGCGCCCTTCGCACCGATTCCGTGCTGGGGGTGGTGATGGCCTCATCAAAGGCATTGGTGTGCAGGCTGTTGCAGTTGTCATAAATGGCGCACAGGGCCTGAAGCGTGGTGCGGATGTCGTTGAACTGGATGTCCTGACTGTGCAGCGACCGGCCCGATGTCTGAATGTGGTATTTGAGCATCTGGGAGCGTTCCGAAGCGCTGTACTTTTCTTTCATGGCGATGGACCAGATGCGTCTGGCCACTCTGCCGATGACCGTGTATTCCGGATCCATACCGTTTGAAAAGAAAAAGGACAGATTGGGTGCAAAGCTGTCGATCGGCATGTTCCGGGACAAATAATATTCCACATAGGTAAAGCCGTTGGAGAGGGTCAGCGCCAGTTGCGTCAGCGGGTTGGCGCCGGCTTCGGCAATATGATATCCAGAGATGGATACGGAATAAAAATTGCGGACCTGGTTTTCGATAAAAAACTGCTGGATATCCCCCATCATTTTGAGCGCGAACTCGATGGAGAAGATGCAGGTGT
>DAIEFO010000278.1 GCA_027325475.1 Desulfobacteraceae bacterium
GAACAGGCTTCGATAAATACGATAACGGCCGCACAGACAGGAAAAGATGTCTTTAAAAAACACTCTGGATTCGATGCCCGGGAAACCGAATTCAAACTGAATGAAATCGATCGCATTCGAATTTATCAGCCTGCCCCCGCCACGCAGGATATTCAATTCATACCCCTCAACGTCCATCTTAATAAAATCAATTTTCTGAATATGGTTGACATTGCAGAATTCATCCAGCGTGGTTAACTCAATTTCCTCAACACTGTTGGAATGATCTCTGATGTGGTATTGCGCGTTTATAACAGATGCGGAACCCACTCCTGCCGAACAGCCGTAGAGATGTACCTTTTCCGTCTTATCGCCAAATCCGAAATTATGGCATTGGATATTGCGGCATTCCGGAAGTTGCCTCTTCAGCCATTCAAAAGCGGTCCGTGATGGTTCGAAGCAGTGCAGATGGATATTTTCACATCCGAAAGATGCAATGATCGCCGACGCATAATCCCCTCTGTTTGCCCCGATGTCAAATATCGTCGGAAGTGGATGCGTTATATGGTTTTTTACAAAATTAATAATCCATTCTTCGCCGCTGTAGTAAGGGTAACCACTTGCAGGCCCCATGTTCATGCCGTAGATAGAAACCTCATACAGAAACCGCCAGAACCGATAAAACATTTTTTTCCGCATGAACTTCGATATGGTTTGTTTAATCATTGGTTTTTTGGATGTTCCTCATCAGTGTCAGGGCAAGAATAACAAAGCCTGCATAGGTTATCACATAGGAAAAGGCTACCCCTTCAAGCCCCCAATATCGGGGCAGCACCCACAGAGACAGCAGTAAAATGGCCAGCCCAAATCCATAGATACTCGTTATCGTAATAAATTTTCCTTTTGCCTGGAGGATATTATGTTTTACGGCATACAGCATATAAAACAGAGAAGCAACAGAGAGCGTGCGGGTGATCCGGTAACTTTTTTCGGCAAAATCCCTGTTGATCCACCACGTCAGAATTTCTTTGGCAAAAATGATCAGCGGTATGTAATACACCATGAAAATGACCATTACCGCTATCATGGATATGCTTTCTATGTCATGCGTACTGATATTTAAAACGTTTCGGCGCACCAGCACAGTGGTCAGGCTGCCGGTTACCGCCCAGATCAAAAACCAGGCTTTGACATTGACTTCAAGCGCTACCGAATAATTCGCCAACTGCGCCATGGACAAAAAACGGGTGATATAAAATTTATCAATGCTTGTAATGATCATGCCAATGATCAAGGTGAGCAGCATTGGGACGCCGTATAATATGTTGAAACGCAATTCCTTGAAACCCCATACCGGCTTCAGCCATGTCAGGTTGCCGACAAGCTGACGGCACAGCCAGATATCTACCATCAGCTTCAGATAACAGCCGGTGACAACCACCATCAATATTTTTTCCAGCAACTCATTTTTACACACCAAAACAAGCAACAAGGGCGCTCCCCTGAAAATATCATAAACGAGTCTGGATAAATTCATCAAGTACACCTTGTTGTAAGACTGCATGACCATCAGGACGACCGTATCCACTACCAGCGGGAAAATACCGAAGGATATCACCCTGTAGATCGAAGAATATTCACCTGTTTTAGTAAAACATATTGAAATGTCATATGAAAACATAAAAACAAAAAAGCTGGCGCATCCGGCCACCATCACGTAGAAAGGCAACGCATGCTGCAATATTTTTGTGGCGTAGTCGAAATTTCTGCGTGACACAGCTCGTGTCAGGCGATAACCAACAGCGTACCCCATTCCCAGATCCGCAACAGAGATATAGCTGTAGATCAGAAGCAGCATGGTAAGAACACCGAATTCCTTGTCACCAGCCCTGTTGATGAAAACCGAGGTTGTATATGCGAACAAAGCCAAGGAGAGCAGACGATTGGCAAAGAAGGAACTGAAATTAATGATATGCTCTTTTTTGGAACGAACATATTCAGCCAGGACTTTAAAATCCATGTGTTGCCTTAACCCAATGGATGATCGTACGCCTCAGGTGTTTGATAAGGGAAAATCCAGTCAATCCAATTATTAAACCGGTCGGCAACAGTTTTTTGCGCCAGAGCCGCTGATAGGTATCCAGCTCCCCTTTTTCCATCGCAACCAGATCACGGCTTAACCCTTCTTCACCATAGGCAGATTTAAATGATGCAGCCAAAGGAATATCCATATACCACGCAGAAATACCATTTAATACCATTTCGAGCCACAGACAATAATCTTCTGAATAACGTTTATTTTCCGGAAACCGGAATGCAACCATCCGATGCAACATCACCGAGCGCGTCAATATTTGATTCCAGAACAGCAATCTCAAAGGCTTCAGAACATAAACAGCGGCAGGGTCTGAGGGCAGTTTCCAGAAACCATCCGTATGAGGGGCAATTTGAATACATCGGTGGGAAGTTACGGCAACATGTGGATGTTTTTTCATCCATTCATACTGATAACGGATTTTTTCAGGATGCCATGCATCATCTGCATCCAGAAAAGCCAGATAGGGCTCAGCAGATTGGTTCCATCCGGCATTGCGGGCTGCACCCGGGCCCTGATTCCGGGGCAATGAAATGATGTTGATCCGGATCCTGGCGTATTTTCGCTGTAAGTCAAAAAGCCTCTGCAACGTGTTATCCGTACTGGCATCGTCTATGAGAAAAAGCTCCGCAGGGCAGGCTGTCTGATTTACCACGGAAAGAACCGCTCGTTCAATGGTCCTGCTGCAATTGTAGCAGGGAATAATCACACTGACAGGAACTGTATTCATGGATCAGAGTTCCGGAAACATGCGGGAAGGCCATCCGAACTGCGAAAATGTTTTTTCTTTGGACAGACGCCAGCTCAACTCAAAGATGATCCTTCGGGCAGCTCTTAAACCACGATCACAGCCCCAGATTCGACAACATCCCCATACCAGAACCCATCGTATCATACGGATGAATCGCTCCTCCCTTGAAGGTTCCGGCGGATTGTCGTCATAAAGATATCCTGTCTTCGACAAGTCCGGTCCGGCGGATAGCTTGCCGGAATTCTGCTCATCATCAGCCTTTGCATGCAACGCACAACGGAGTACGGACGTCAGCCGATTCTCATATGTATGCTCTTTACATGTCCGGTCAAACCCTGCTGCTGCAATTCGATCCCGGATATCAGGATGTGAAAGATAAAAGATGATTTTTTGAACCAGATCAGCGTTCGTGCGGAA
>DAIEFO010000279.1 GCA_027325475.1 Desulfobacteraceae bacterium
AATGATTCAGCGGCGTTCATCATATGTTCGATGAATGCCGCTATCTTCCTCTTCCGCTTCATAGAATCATCATCCCTTGACCACAGCCACGGGTCTGAGCTTTGCCACCTTTCGTGAAATGCCTGCGGCATGAACGACATTCACCACTTCGGATACATCCTTGTAAGCATCGGGCATTTCTTCGGCGAGAGTGGATTTACCGGTCCAGCGTACCAGTATGCCCTTGTTTTCAAGTTCGCGATGGATAGACCTGCCTTTGGATGCTTTCTGGGCGGCCGTTCGGCTCAGGAGCCTTCCTGCACCGTGACAGGTGGAGCCGAATGTTTCGGACATGGCGGTTTCGGTTCCAACCAGCACATAGGAAGCGGTTCCCATGTCTCCGGGAACGATGACAGGCTGACCAGTGTGTCGATAGTCCTCACAGAGGGATGGATGCCCGGGCGGGAAGGAACGGGTGGCGCCCTTCCGATGAACGCATACAGTGCGGGGTTTACCGTCAATGGTGTGCATTTCTTTTTTGGCGATATTGTGGCAGACATCATAGATCAGCCGCAGCCTCAGATCCCGCGGCCCGATGCTCAGAATGTTTTCCATAATGCGCCGGCAGTGGTGCATCAGTATCTGGCGATTGGCCCAGGCATAGTTGGCGGCGCAGGCCATGGCCCTCAGATATGTCATGCCGGCGTCCGACTGGATCATGGCGCAGGCCAGTTGGCGATCCGGAAGTGTAAACCCCAGTTGATGCACATGCTTCATCATGCGCGCCAGATAGTCGTCACACACCTGATATCCCAGCCCGCGGGAGCCGGAATGCAGCATCAGCGTTACCTGACCTTCAAACAGACCCAATTTCATGGCGATATCAGGATCAAAAATCGTTTCCACGACACCTATTTCCAGAAAATGATTGCCGGATCCCAGAGTGCCAAGCTGCTGCTTACCTCTGTTGATGGCCTTGTCGCTGACTTCGGAAGGATCGGCGTCAGGCAGACAGCCGCCGTCTTCCGTGTGTTCCAGATCGCCATCCTCTCCGAAACCCTGACGGACAGCCCACTGGCTGCCGGTTTTCAGCACCTGCTTTGCGTCGGATGGGGACAGTTTCACGGAGCCTGTCGTGCCGACGCCGCAGGGTATGTGCTGATACAGCGCATTGACAAGGGCTTCCAGGCGGGGACGCACATCGGATTCCGTGAGCAGTGTACCCGCCAGCCGCACACCGCAATTGATATCATAGCCCACACCGCCGGGGGAAACAATGCCGGTTTCCCAGTCAAAAGCAGCTACCCCGCCGATGGGAAATCCATACCCCCAGTGCATGTCCGGCATGGCTAAAGACGCTTTGAGAATGCCCGGAAGTTTGGCTACATTGGACACCTGTGTGAAGGCTTCCTGGCTGTCGCCGGATGTCAGCAGTGAAGAGCTGGCATAGATACGGCCGGGAACTCGCATATCACCGGTCCGGGGAATTTCCCAGCGGTAGTCATCCAGGCGGTTCAGAGCGATCGTCATGGTGAATCTCCTTCAGATAGTCAAAAAGCAAGCGACCGCTGGCGGATATTTTCCGGCAGATTGAGCGGCGCCGTCGGCGCAGCCGGAGGATTATCTGCGGACAGTTGCCGATACATTACCTTGATTTCCTTATCGGATTCAACAAGAATATCGGCGATGGATTCTATGCGGAGTTCACGTTCCTGTCGCGTCATCACCGGAAAGCCATGGGGTGCGTTCATATGTTTCAAATTTTTTCCGGAAGAATTGCGGGTTTCAATAAATTGGGCGTGGCTGGCGAGACGCTCCGATATCCGCTGATTCAAACCGGGCTGGGCCGCACGCGCCTGATCCAGGATAATCTGCTGGAAATTACCGTCCAGTTCGATTCCCACACTGTTGCGACAGGAAGCCATGGCGGCCAGTGTGGTAATGCCGGTTCCCAGAAATGGATCCAGAACCGTGTCTTGCTTGAGCGAATACATCTGAATCAGCCGGAATGGCAGCTCAAAAGGAAAGGCCGCGCTTCTCTCCCGCAGTTTTTTGTGATTCAGGGTTTGGGAGGCGCCTTTAAAATCCCAGACATCCGAAAACCAGATGTTGCGTTCTTCCCAGAAAAAAGCGCTTTCCTGGCGGGCCAGTTTTTCGGAAGGATGCGTAAAGAGCCGTTTGTCTCCTTTTCGGAAAATCAGGATATATTCGTGTTCCAGTGTCACATAGGCGCCTGCCGGAAGCATTCCGGATCCCATGAACTTGTTAGGGGCGTTGGTCTGTTTGCGCCATAGAACAACAGGCAGCAGGTGAAATCCTGTTTCTGTGCAGGCGGCGATGATCCGGGAGTGATTGGGGAAAAGCTGAAATCTGTCCCTTAGCGTCCGGACGGCATCTCCGATATTGATGCACAGAAACCCGCCGTTTTTGAGAACGCGGTACATTTCTTTCCATACGGCATCCAGTTCCTGGTGCATCAGGGAAAAAGCTTTATCACCGTTCTGATTTTTAAGGGCGCCTGCGATGGCTTTAGAAAAAGAGGCGAAGAGACTGTCCCACATCTGAATCATCGGATATGGCGGGGATGTGACCACAAGGTCAATGGAATCGTCTGCAAGCATGGAAAGATTTTGGGAGTTCGCAAATACAATCTGGTGTCCGGTGGTTGTCATCTGACTGCTTTCTGATTTAAGGGCGGTTATACATCAAAAACAACGCTGGTGCGCCATTTTCCTGCCGGAGTCCGCATTACCTGAATCTGATGATACGTGACGGCCTTGATGTCATGACGGAGGCTGTGGATTTGCGGGTGATAGATTTCGCCGCGAATCCGGGCGGAAACATGCCGTTCGGATAATTCCACCACGTGAATGTCGCAAATCAGGGTTTCCCGGCATGTCCAGAAATCCAGAAGTTCCCGAAGCCACGATACCATGAGGTCTTCCATGTCCATCCCAGATACATGAACCGCATATTCATTTACCGGTGTCACCACGGCGATATCGGTCATCAGATCGAACAAGGCGTATCCGGCGTTTTCGAAAAGTGAGACCGGGTTATCTCCCCAGACCTCGATGCCGCAGTCCGCGGTATGGTTGGTCAGCCGGTAGTATGTGGAGGGCTCATTCTTTTCCAAGTTGCTCCAGTTGCTGATCGAAGAGCCGTTTCTGACGCTCGCAGTCGGTTGTAAGGGTTTCCAGTTCCTCAAACAGACGTTCTATGATCTGCTGGGATTCATAAA